>JAAYTE010000069.1 GCA_012518175.1 Gammaproteobacteria bacterium
AATGCTGAGCACCTGCTGATTGAGCGAATTCATGCGGCTCAAGCGGAAAAAGTCGATTGTATAATCATTAATCCAGCAGCTTTTACTCATACCAGTGTCGCATTGCGTGACGCGTTGCTTGCTGTGAACATCCCATTCTTTGAAGTGCACCTTTCTAACGTGCATAAACGAGAACAGTTTCGTCATCATTCCTACTTTTCAGATGTGGCTGTAGGTGTGATTTGCGGTCTAGGCGCCAGCGGTTACCGTTACGCTTTAGACGCAGCAATTGAACATATTAAATAACAACCTCTCAATATTGGAGTCAGGGTCTATGGATATTCGTAAAGTTAAAAAGCTCATTGAATTGCTGGAAGAGTCAGGCATTGATGAGTTAGAAATCCACGAGGGCGAAGAGTCCGTTCGTATTAGTCGTCATAGCAAACAAGTCGCGCAACAGCAGCCTGTCTATGCCGCTGCTCCACAAGCAGCAGCGCCAGCCCCCGTTGCTGCAGTAGAACCCGAAGCTGAGGGTGCATCTTGCCCTAAATACACCGGTACCGTAGCACGCTCACCCATGGTTGGAACTTTCTACCGTGCTGGTTCGCCTACTTCCGAGGATTTTGTATCCGTAGGCCAGACCGTGAAAAAAGGCGATGTGTTGTGCATCGTTGAAGCAATGAAAATGATGAACCATATTGAAGCCGAAGTAGGTGGAGTGATTGATTCGATCCTAGTCGATAATGGCCAACCGGTTGAGTATGACCAACCTTTATTCACCATTGTCTAACTGACTTAGGAGTTTACAATGTTGAAGAAAGTCCTGATTGCTAACCGTGGTGAAATTGCCTTGCGCATTCTCCGCGCCTGTAAAGAATTAGGTATCAAAACAGTAGCGGTGCACTCAACTGCAGACCGCGAACTGATGCATTTGTCTTTAGCTGATGAGTCTGTTTGCATTGGCCCGGCACCAGGTGCCTTATCGTACTTACATATTCCGGCTATTATTGCTGCCGCTGAAGTCACCGGAGCTACAGCGATTCACCCAGGTTACGGTTTCTTGGCAGAAAACGCCGACTTTGCTGAGCAGGTGGAAAACTCTGGGTTTGCCTTTGTGGGACCTAGCGCAGCAGTGATTCGTTTGATGGGCGACAAGGTTTCTGCAAAAGAAGCAATGAAAGCCGCAGGCGTACCCATAGTGCCAGGCTCTGATGGTGCCTTACCTGAAGATCCTGAGAAGGCTTTGGCTATCGCCCGAGAGGTTGGCTACCCTGTCATCATTAAAGCGTCTGGCGGTGGTGGTGGGCGCGGTATGCGTGTGGTACACAAAGAGGAAGACTTGATTCGTGCGGCGGAATTGACCCGTAACGAAGGGGCGCAGATCTTTGGCAACCCCATGGTCTACCTAGAAAAGTATTTAATGAATCCACGTCACGTGGAAGTTCAGGTGCTGGCTGATGGCCAAGGTAATGCTGTGCACTTAGGTGATCGTGACTGTTCATTGCAGCGTCGCCACCAAAAAGTTATTGAGGAAGCACCAGCTCCCGATATTGATGAAGAAGCGCGTCAGCGTGTTTATGCTCGCTGTATTAAAGCCTGTAATGAGATTGGTTACCGTGGTGCGGGTACGTTTGAGTTCCTCTATGAAGATGGACGTTTCTACTTTATTGAAATGAACACCCGTATTCAGGTTGAGCACCCGATCACTGAGATGATTACCGGAGTTGATATCGTTAAAGAAATGCTGAGCATTGCAGCGGGTAATAAGCTGTCAATTAAGCAAGAAGATATCAAGTTTACCGGGCATTCCATTGAGTGCCGGATTAACGCTGAAGACCCAGATAACTTTATGCCTAGCCCAGGTTTAGTGAAGCATTTTCACGCTCCAGGCGGTAACGGTGTGCGTATGGACACGCATCTGTACAGTGGTTACACAGTGCCACCTAACTATGATTCCCTGATTGGTAAAATCATTACTTGGGGCGCGACCCGTGAAGAGTCGATGGCGCGGATGCGTAATGCTTTAGATGAGATCATTATTGATGGCATTAAAAGTAATGTGTTATTGCACCGTGACCTGCTCAATGACAAAGGCTTCTGTGAGGGCGGGGTGAATATTCACTACCTCGAGAAAAAACTTGGCATGAGCTAAGCAGTCGCTGTATTAACAAAAAAGCCGATCTAGTTTGATCGGCTTTTTTGTTTGGGCTCGATGTTAACTGGCATGAGCTGCTGGAGTGTTTGCGCGCATGACTTTAAGTGCGTACTCCTTCTCGTCGCGAGGACTATAGGGCAGCGCTAGCGGCCACGTAAGAAAAGTTTATCCAGCTCATCCATACCGAGCTGTGTCCAAGTCGGACGGCCATGGTTGCATTGTCCGCTGCGCTCAGTCACTTCCATATCACGCAATAAAGCATTCATTTCGACGATAGTGAGGCGGCGATTGGCGCGTACTGCGCCATGGCAAGACATGGTCGCTAGTAGTTCATTAGTGTGCGCTTGAATGCGGTCACTGCTGCCATATTCGATTAAATCAGACAGCACATCACGCACCAACTCTGCTGCATCAGCTTGCTTGAGTAGAGCGGGGATTTGACGAATGGCGATACTCTCTGGGCCTAAACCTTGCAATTCAAAGCCTAGGTGGGTGAACCATTGTGCATGTTGTTCTGCGCAGTCCACTTCTGCCTCGCTCAAGGCTAGGGTTTCAGGCACTAATAAGGGCTGACCCCGTAGGCCTTCATCAGCCATGGCTAGTTTTAAGCGCTCATACATCACCCGCTCATGGGCAGCATGCATATCCACCAGTACTAAACCAAGCTGGTTTTCGGCAAGAATATAAATACCTTTGAGCTGCGCAATGGCAAAACCTAAAGGAGGTATTTCTTCGTGTGCCGATTCGGCTAAGTTGTCCAAGGGCTGGTTAAAAGCTTGATAGGCTTTTTGATACTGTTCTGGGTTGTGAGTGGCCTGCGGTGGTTGTTGGCCGAAACTGCTTTTGTTAAAGCTAGTCGACGATCTGCTGTGCATGCTGGGTTGAAAGGCTGGCTCTGGGGCGCTGGGCGTGGTGCTTAATGGGATATGCCCCTGTGGTCCAAACTCACCAGCGGCTAAACCACTGACTGCAGGTTCGCCGTGTAGGCTCAGGGTTGTAGTGGGTTCCAGTTTATCTTCTGGGCGCACATCAGCAATGGCGCGGTGCAGGGTGCCGTAGAGAAAATCATGAACACTGCGATTCTCGCGAAAACGTACTTCGTGTTTAGTGGGGTGGACGTTGACATCAACGCTGCCTGGATCTAACTCTAAAAACAAAACAAAGGCTGGGTGGCGACCGCCATACATGACATCGCGGTATGCTTGGCGAACCGCATGAGCAACCAGCCGATCGCTGACCACGCGGCCATTGACGTAGAAGTGCTGCATATCTGCGCGGCTGCGGGAGAACGTTGGTAAGCCCACCCAGCCCCATAAATGCAGGCCGTTACGCTCGACATTTATCGGCATCGCCTGCTCTAAGAAAGCGTCACCACAGACTGCTGCAATGCGGCGAGCTTGCGACACTTCATCCTGCGCAGGATGCAGCGCGAGAATGGTTTTGCCGTTATGGCGCAAATGAAAAGCTACATCAAAACGCGCCAGCGCCATACGCTTAATCACATCTTGTAAGTGATCAAATTCAGTTTTTTCGGTGCGTAAAAATTTACGCCTGGCCGGGGTGTTAAAAAACAAATCACAGACTTCAACGGTGGTGCCCACTGGATGCGCTGCAGGCTGTACGCGCGGCTCCATATCACGGCCTTCGGCTTCCACCTGCCAAGCTTGCTCAGCGTCAGCAGTGCGCGAGGTGAGGGTTAAGCGCGAGACTGAGCTAATAGAAGCCAAGGCTTCGCCGCGAAAGCCAAGACTGGCGACGCCTTCTAAGTCTTCCAATGCTGCAATTTTGCTGGTGGCATGACGGGCGAGGGCTAGAGGCAACTGCTCAGCAGAAATACCATGGCCGTCATCGCGGATTTGCAGACGCTTAACGCCACCTTGCTCAATATCAATGTCAATGCGTTTAGCGCCTGCGTCGAGGCAGTTTTCTAACAGTTCTTTGGCCACCGAGGAAGGTCTTTCAACCACTTCCCCCGCAGCAATTTGGTTGGCTAGCCGTGGGCTGAGTAGGTGAATGGCGCGTACATCAGTCATTATTGTCCTGCTAAAGTTGTCGCTGGTACTGTTAAAACTTGACCTATTTTAAGGACATCAGTTTTAAGCTTGTTGGCACTGCGTAGTTGTGCCGGGCTGACTTGGTAACGCTCTGCCAGTAAAGAAACACTTTCGCCTTTGCGCACCACATGTTCACGTGGCCCG
>JAAYTE010000338.1 GCA_012518175.1 Gammaproteobacteria bacterium
CTAATGCGCGGAGCTTTTCCGCAACTTTAGCGGCTTTTTCTGCAGTAATGTCGACGAGCAACATTAAGAACTCTTCACCACCCATGCGGAAAACATAGTCACCGCTACGGCAGCTGTTGCTCAATAAGCTGGCCAGTTGCTGCAGGGTTATATCGCCAGCTTCATGGCCGTGGCTGTCGTTAATGAGTTTAAAGTGATCAACGTCTATGGCTAGAATGCAAAAGTTACGCTTATGCTCGCGGGCATAATTGATTTCTTTGCTCATGACCACGGGTAAGAATTTACGGTTGAGTAAGTGGGTGAGTACATCACGGCCGCTTTCTAACTCGTTAACTTTGGAGAATAGATCCTCTAGGTGGTAATCAATACTGCGCATTTGCTCATGCAAACTGCGTAACAGTTGCTGATGCTGCTCAGGGGGTTTTTGCTCCAGCTCCAACATGGGTAAAATGACCGTATCGATTTTTTCAATGGCGCTGCTAATTAACTCGACTTCGCCTGCACCTTCAAAAGCATGGGCACCTTTATGTCGGAACCATAAACCAAACTCCGATGCGAATAAGGTGTTGAGCTGAGAAAACTTTAAACCCATGGCCATATCGAACATGGTTTGGTTTTCCCAGTCCAGTAAGGCTGCCCGTTGCCGGTCTTTTTCGTGGGCTGAGTTTTGCGCAATAGAAAATAAGCGGTATGACTCTTCGGCGCGAGCGTTTTTATCATTGGAGGCTGAGTAGGCTTGGCTCATCACTTCCATGGCCATATCAATCAAGGCGCTAATAAAGCTTAAGGATTCTCTTTGCAGTGCCGAGCCCTTGAGTAGCTGCGCTGATGTTTCTTTGAGGACGCGCGCACCGCGCAAGACTAAATGCACCGGTATATTAATGCGCGCATGCACATCACCAATATGTTTTTGCTGAGCGATAATTGGCTGCAGATCACTCTCAGCATTTAAGCTAAATAAGGCAATCACCCAACGCTGCATGGAGCCACTGAGGCGCTCTTGAACCTGATCGAGGGATAAGAACTGCGCTGCGGTGAGATCTTCGAGCATGTGCTTATAAAAGCTTGCGGCCAGCTGCGGCGCATGCTGCTCGGCTAACTGCTGCGTGTTTTGGCTAATATCTGTAGGCGTGCTCTCTAACAGAGCTTGCCATTCTTTAACAAGTTGTTCGGTCGATATCTGTGTCATGGCCAAGAGTCTAGTATGATTTCGTCTATGGTCGCAGAATCCATAGTAACTTGGCCAGAGCACGCCTTGATTAAACCAAGGTAAATTTATTTTATTCAATAAAAGTGATAAGTCCGGCATGGATATAGAGCTTGCACGCACATTCTTGGCAATCGTACGTTGCGGTAGTTTCATTGCTGCAGCGGAGCAGTTGTGCGTGACGCAAACAACAGTCACAGCTCGGGTTAAAAACCTTGAGGCACAACTCAATTGCTCGCTGTTTGTGCGCAATCGAGCAGGTGCCAGTTTGACCGTACACGGTGAACATTTTGTCCCCTATGCGCATCAGTTGCTGCAAACATGGGAGGCGGCCCGCAATGCACTGCCGTTCCCGACAGATTTACAGGTGCAACTGCACTTAGGTGCGGAAACCAGTTTATGGAATCCTTTGCTGAAAGATTGGTTTATGCGCCTGAGCAAGGAGCGTACCGGCTATGCAGTCAATGTTGGAGTGCATGATGTGAGCACCTTGCGTAAAAAGCTTGAGAGTGGTGAGCTCGATGCTGCGCTAATGCATCAGCCGCATTATTGGCCAGGTTTGCAGGTTGAACACTTGCTGGAAGAAAAACTGATACAAGTGCAATCAGTGTTGCAGCCAGAGCCTTATATTTATGTGGACTGGGGCGTCTTGTTTTGTCAGCAGCATGATGCCGTGCTCCCAGAGTATGCGCACAGTGCGTTGCGTTGTAATTTTGGTCCTTTGGCTTTGCATACTATTTTGCAAACCGGTGGTCGTGGGTATTTTCGTACCCGCGTGGTTGAGCCGCACTTGGCAGAGGGCAGTCTTGAGCGAGTGCCCCATGCCGCTGAGTTTTCTTGGCCGGTTTATCTTGTTTATGCTGAAACATCAGGTACCGCACCATTGCAGCAAGCATTGGCGGTCTTGCAAGACTTAATGCACAGCGATAGCAATTGGCTGCAAACGCAAGCAGCAGGGCTGAGTTAACCCTGAACGATCCAACCGCGGTAGAGGGCGGCAATCAGGTCGGTTTGGGTAATCATCCCAGCCAATTGTCGATGCTCATCAACCACCGGCATATAGTGCAAACCACGATCAGAGAGTAAGGTCACCAGCTCCAGCAGAGGTGTCGCAAAGCTGACGCTAAGCACCGGTGTGGTCATTATGTGCTTGAGGCGCTTGTGGCGAAAATACTTCAAGTGTTGCAGACGACTGCCTGGTGCTTGCAGTTCAAAATGCTTTAACAAATCGACCAAGGTGATAATGCCTACGAGGCGTCGATGTTCATCCACTATTGGTAAGGCTTTTAGGCGGTGCTGTTTAAGCCGTAGCCATGCTTCAGCAATGGGCATCTCGGGGTGCCCTGTACGCAAATCACGGGACATAATAGACACTGCGGTCAGGTGTTCAGTGCGGCGCTTAAAGGTGTGTTGCTCGGTTAAGCGCAGCAGTTCTTCTAAGTCTTCGCGGTGCACATCCACATAGGTGCCAAATTCATTGAGCGCTTGGTCTAAGTCTGCTTCATTAAAGCCGGTGCGCGTTGTCGGGAGAGGATCTGCGGTTTGATGAATGTTTGCCGCTACAGCTGGGGTAGGCCGTGGATAAGCGGTACCAGTTAAATTATTAAACAGTAAAGCACTGCACAGCAGCAGTAATGACTGGCTAGCCACAGGAATGACAATCTCAAAACCCTGAGCAGATAGATTGGGGCTCAGGGTAATAGCTAATGCCACCGCGCAGCTGGGTGGGTGTAAGCAGCGCAAAGCCAGCATACTGGTAATCGCGAGGCAAACGGCGGTGGCTGCGCGCAAGATAATGTCGTCAATATAGAGTGCGCAGAGTACGCCAATCACTGCCGATAACACATTGCCTGCGAGTAACGACCAAGGGTGCGCCAGAGGGGTCGCTGAGGTAACAAATAAGAGCACGGCTGATGCGCCAATGGGTGCAGCCAAGCTTAAGGCTATCTGGCTGCCAAACAGAAAATTACTGCCAAGTATGGAAATTAATACACCCAGAAAAGCACCACTGGCGGCGCGTAACCATTGTTTGGGTGGAATATTTAAAGAGAGCGGGGTGAGGGCTTTAATCCATTGAGTGCGCACAGAGGTTTCCAAAAATAGGTAATAAAACAGCAACAGCACATGACAGTGCTGGTGCTGAGCGTAATACGAGGGTTGCTGGCTGCTGAACCGTTAGGCTTTGAGTGCGCTTTGTTGTGTCAAATGTTCAGGCAAACAGGGGCGTCCGGTTTCTTCTTCTACGCGACGTGCTGCGGGTCGATCATCGGCAAATGGCAGCATGGCCGCTTGCTCCATATCCAGCAGGCTCATGTGCCGGAGGCAATAATAACCGCTAATGCTAGAGGCTAAACCGAGTAAGATAAAAAGCATTTAAACCTCCGCCGTTTGTGCGGCAGGCAACTGCTGTACTTTTGTTTGGCGCAAAGTGAGCCAAGTATTGATCAGCATAATCAGCATGCCTAAAACAAACAGTGAGCCACCGCTGAGGCGAGCGATATAACCGGCATGTGACGATTGCAGTGCCTCTACAAAGGAGTAGGACAGAGTGCCGTCATCATTAATGGCGCGCCACATTAAGCCTTGGGTAATACCGTTGACCCACATCGCTGCAATATAAATTACCGTACCTGCGGTCGCTAACCAAAAGTGCACGTTGATCAATTTTATGCTGTACATCTGCGGCAAGTTCCACAGTTTTGGGATCATGTGATAGAGGCTGCCGAAGCTGATCATGGCAACCCAACCTAAGGCGCCTGCATGCACATGGCCAATGGTCCAGTCGGTGTAGTGTGATAGGGAGTTGACGGTTTTAATTGCCATCATCGGCCCTTCGAAGGTGGACATGCCGTAGAAGGCTAAAGACACCACTAGAAAGCGTAAAATTGGATCGCTGCGCAATTTGTACCATGCGCCGGATAGCGTCATCATACCGTTAATCATGCCGCCCCAGCTGGGTGCGAGAAGAATGACTGACATGGCCATGCCTAAGCTTTGCGCCCAGTCCGGTAGTGCGGTGTAGTGTAAATGGTGCGGGCCAGCCCAAATATAAATTGAGATAATTGCCCAAAAGTGCACGATTGATAAACGGTATGAGTAAATGGGCCGCTGCACTTGTTTGGGGACAAAGTAGTACATCATGCCGAGAAAGCCCACTGACAAAATAAAGCCCACCACACTGTGCCCAAACCACCATTGCACCATGGCGTCGGTAGTGCCGGCGTAGAGCGAGTATGACTTGGTGAGGCTGACCGGGATGGCCGCGTGGTTAATGATATGTACCATCGCGGTGACGATAATAAAAGCGCCATAGAACCAGTTAGCAACATAAATATGCGATGTTTGGCGGCGTGCGATGGTGCCAAAAAATAACCACATATACATCAGCCACAGCACGGTTAAGGCAATCGCCAAAGGCCATTCCATCTCGGCATATTCTTTGGTGGTGGTGTAACCCAAGGCATAACTGATCACGGTAGCGATCAGCATCACTTGCCAGCCCCAAAAAAATAGACTTGCGGCGCTATCAGAGGGTAGGCGTGCATAGCAGGTGCGCTGCACAATATAGAAAGAGGTGGAAATCAGCGCACAGCCACCGAAAGCAAAAATAACCAAGTTGGTGTGGATTGGACGGATGCGGCCAAAGCTGCTCCAAGGTAAGTCAAAGTTCAGTGCCGGCCAAACCAGTTGCGCTGCCAAGACAGCGCCCATGCTCATCCCTAGAAATCCCCAGATTAAGGTGGCAATGGTGAATTGCTTAACCACTTTATAGTTGTAGGCGTGGGCCTGCTCGGTTGCTGTATTCATGTTGTTTCTAGCGCACACGTGTGGGTAAGTTGCGTGCCCAGTAACGTATAGCGCAGCCTCCTTCAGTGATAAAAATACCAAGCGTGAGCAGTGCCAGGGGCGGGCAATGCATCAGCAGTTGGTTGACTTAAGTCAATAACACTATGCTAGGGGGCGACATGTTTATAAACAAATGAATATTGTTGTTGTTTTATATCAATAATTTTGCATTTATCGATGTTTTAAAGATGCTTGTACAGCTTACGGCGATGCTAACGGGGTGCAGCCTTTAGTACGCAGTCCATACCCCTTTACTTTGCTGTTCGCAGGCAGGTTTCAGGTACTGTGCATCTGTGGCGACGCCGTAGTAGTGAATGTCTTGCTGATAAGGCACACCAGCGGCTTGCGCGCTGCGGCATATGCCAAAGGCACCTATTGGGCATTGCTCAACAAAAGTGACAGTGGTTTTTTGCCCTTTGAGCTGTGGCTGACAAAAGCCAGTTTTAAACAGCTGCTCAGGAATGCTGCGGTTTTGTTGGCAAATCTTGACCTGCACGCGCTGATCAACAGATTCAATGATGCAAGCTTGAGCAAAAATATTTTGACTGATCAATAACAGCAGTAAGACAAAACAAGCGCGCATTGAGGGCTCCAACAAGTGTGTGAATTGCAGTCATCTTAACTAAGCCATGGGCTGGCGTGAAGTGACGCGCAGATTTAATGCATTTTTGCTAAGGTGGCGGCTTATTTTGCACTACTAGGAAATTTGTTCAGCATGTTGCAGCACATACCCACCCATGTAATTTGCGGCTCTTTAGGTGCTGGTAAAACCAGTGTTTTACGTAGTTTACTGGCCCAGCGCCCCAGCCATGAGCGCTGGGCAGTATTGATCAATGAGTTTGGCGATATTGGTTTAGACAGTGCTTTATTGGGTGGTGAGCAGGATGGCGTCAGCTTTACTGAAGTTGCCGGTGGTTGCGTATGCTGTGTCAATGGCGTGCCTTTTCAGGTGGCACTCGTGCAGTTATTGCGCAAGGCCAAACCCGATCGTTTGTTTATTGAGCCGTCTGGTTTAGGGCATCCATTGCAGCTCTTAGAACAACTGCGTGATGTACCTTGGCTGGATGTACTGGCAGTGCAGCCTGTCGTTTTAGTGCTCGATGCCCAGAGCAGCACTCTTGACTCTGCGGTAACTGCTATTGAGCCGGCGTTACTGGCGCAAACAGGGCTGTGCGTGCTGAATAAATGCGATAACTTTACTGCGGCGCAAGAACAACAATGGCAACAGGCTTTGGCACCGCTTACAGTACAGTGCACGCGTCAAGGGCAGCTGGCGTATAAGCAGTTACCTGGGCATGAGCAGCAAGCAGGGCAAGTTCCTGTGGTAGACCCTTTTGCCGCTGCTAGCGCGCAACAATTGGGCACAGTATGGGCTGACCCACAGCAGCCGTTGTGTTCCGTCAATGCGCAAACAGAAGCTTGGAGCGTGGGCTGGCGCTGGCATCCTACACAGCAATTTGATTTGTTACGGGTACAACTGTGGTTGACGCAAATGCCTTGGCAGCGCGCGAAGTGTGTGCTGCAGACGAATGCGGGATGGTTATCGGCCAATGCTGTCGATGGTCAGAGTTTGCATTGGCAAAATACTGAATGGCGTAAAGACTCACGCTTGGAGCTGATTTTTAGTCAGGCCCAAGATCCGCAGCAATTAACCGCTGAGCTCAG
>JAAYTE010000339.1 GCA_012518175.1 Gammaproteobacteria bacterium
ACTGTCACGCCACGGGCATCAGCCACAACAGCGGAAAGGGCAGCTTGGGCAGCCTCGTTGACTTCAGCGACTATAGCTTTCTTGTCTTCGAGTCTAATTGCCACGGGTTTTACTCCTGCTTATTTCAATTCACTCAACTTACTGAGCGTTTATTTGGTGTCTGATCCATAAATGAATCGGGAGCACCATCTACGTAGGCTGGCATGTTTATCACACACCTCTTAAGGCTTACACCACCTACGGTCTTTGACGGCCCCCGCTAAGCAGGGACCCCAAAATAGTAAAGCAATAATTACGCTTGTAGGCTTGACTGATCAATGATCAGACCAGGACCCATAGTGCTGCTTAGCGTAACGCGCTTAATATAGATACCTTTTGATGCCGCCGGCTTTAAACGCTGCAGTTCAGCAATCAATGCTTCTGCGTTCTGCTTAAGCTTAGCTGGCTCAAAATCAATTTGTCCGATCGCAGCATGAATAATACCGTTCTTATCAGTACGGAAACGCGCCTGACCAGCTTTAGCATTGTTAACTGCAGTAGCTACATCAGGGGTAACGGTTCCAACTTTAGGGTTAGGCATTAGACCACGTGGACCTAAAACTTGACCGAGCTGACCAACAACGCGCATTGCATCTGGAGAAGCAATAACTACGTCATAGTTCAAGTCACCGCCTTTCATTTCAGCAGCTAAATCGTCCATACCAACTTTATCTGCACCGGCTGCCAAGGCTGCTTCAGCCGCTGGACCCTGAGCAAATACAGCTACACGTACAGTTTTACCTGTACCGTTTGGCATAACGGTTGCGCCACGCACAACTTGGTCAGATTTACGCGGATCAACACCAAGGTTAATTGCGATATCAACTGACTCTTTGAACTTAATAGTGGACAACTCACTTAATAAGCTTGCTGCCTCTTCAAATCCGTACTGCTTACCGTGCTCAACCTTAGCGGCAATTGCTTGTTTGCGTTTTGAAAGCTTCATTTTACGCCCTCCACATTCAAGCCCATGCTGCGTGCTGATCCAGCGATAGTACGTACAGCAGCTTCTAGTTCAGCTGCAGTCAAATCAGCTTCTTTAGTCTTTGCAATTTCTTCAAGTTGCTCACGGGTAACCGTGCCAACTTTATCAGTGTTCGGACGCGCAGAACCATTAGCCACACCCGCTGCTTTTTTCAGCAAGTAGGACGCTGGTGTACTTTTTGTTTCAAAAGTAAAGCTACGGTCGCTGTACACTGTAATAATTACAGGTGTTGGCAAGCCTGGTTCAACACCTTGGGTTTTTGCGTTAAACGCCTTACAAAACTCCATGATATTAACACCATGTTGACCTAGTGCTGGACCTACTGGTGGCGAAGGGTTCGCCTGTCCTGCTTTAACTTGCAGCTTGATATAAGCTTGAATCTTTTTAGCCATGATTCGCTCCGATATGGGTATAACGCCTTAAGGCTTCCCGACAATTTAACTGACAATCCTTTGACAAAAAAACCCCGCAACAGAAAGTTGCAGGGTGGCATCCGTAATCTCTTTACTCAGATTTTCTCAACCTGACTAAACTCCAACTCTACCGGTGTTGAGCGACCAAAAATAAGCACAGCAACTTGAATGCGGCTTTTTTCATAGTTCACTTCTTCAACAACGCCATTGAAGTCAGCAAATGGACCATCATTAACACGGACAGTCTCACCTGGCTCAAACAGTGTTCTTGGACGCGGCTTATCACCACTATCCTCTACACGACGCAATATCGCATCAGCTTCTTTTTCGGTAATTGGCGCAGGCTTATCTGCAGTCCCACCGATGAAGCCTAGCACTCGCGGCGTATCTTTAATTAAGTGCCAAGCTGCCTCACTCATTTCAACCTGAACTAAGACATAACCTGGAAAGAATTTTCGCTCGCTTTTACGCTTCTGGCCATTTCTCATCTCTACAACTTCTTCAGTTGGAACGAGAACATCACCAAACTCTTCTTCCATACCAGCGAACTTAATGCGCTCATTCAGATGACGCATAACTTGCTTTTCATAGCCTGAATAGGCGTGCACGACATACCAACGCTTAGCCACAGAGCACCTTTAACCTACAATCAATGAGACAAGCCACCCAAGGAGCGTATCAAGCCCCCAAAGCAAGAGCGCCATTACCAAAACAACCACCACAACAATTAAAGTCGTTTGTGTTGTCTCTTGTCTATTTGGCCATACAACTTTACGAATCTCTGCGCGTGACTCTTTAGCCAGAGTAAGAAATGCTTGGCCTTTTGCTGTTTGCACAGCAACAAAAAAAGCAATTGCAGCCAATACAACCAGGCCTAATACACGGTATAAAATTGATTCATTAGCAAAATACTGATTACCAACAACGCCAACTGCAACCAGCGCTATGACAATCAACCACTTCACAGAATCGAAACGACTTACTTTGGATTCAGCTTTTGATTTCATTACTAATGAATCCTAAATTGGATTGCCAGCTAATTATTAAAGCTGGCAGGCCAGGAGGGAATCGAACCCCCAACCTACGGTTTTGGAGACCGTTGCTCTGCCAATTGAGCTACTGGCCTAGAACATTGCTAGGCCGGCTATTATGCCGACCTAGAACAATAAGATCAAGCTTTATGCAATAATCTTTGCAACAACACCAGCACCAACGGTACG
>JAAYTE010000340.1 GCA_012518175.1 Gammaproteobacteria bacterium
CAAGCCTGCTAGGCTTACTTAGCTAAGACTGTACCTGAGTAGGCCTCAATCAAGCTTACTCTCAACTCGGCAATGGGCTGCATTATTAATCATGCAGCCCATCCAAGGAAAGCTAAGGAGTAAAACGTGCTTGATGTGCCCAATATCACTTTTTTTGCCTTAGGCGGGACTGTTTCAGCCCATCACCCTGACCGCTTAGAACTCTGTGACTATCGCTCCGGGTATTACCGTGCGGTGGACTTTCTCGAAGCGCTTCCTGAGCTGACCACTGTGGCCAATATTGATTGGGTACAGCTGCACAACGTCACCAGCACTGCCATTGATACTGCGCACTGGTTCGACTTAAAAGAACGCATTGAGCAATGCCTGCTGCAACAAGATGCGGTGGTGATTAGCCAAGGCACCAACACCTTGGAAGAAACTGCTTACTTTTTACACCTGACCTTAAACACCAGCAAGCCTGTGATTATTACTGGGGCGCAAAAACCTTTCTCAGCCCTTGGCAGTGATGCCTATTTTAATTTGCTCAATAGCTTTCAGGTGGCAGCCTGCCCGCAAGCTGCTGGGCAAGGGGTGCTGGTGGTGATGAATAACAAAATCTACTCAGCGCAAGATGTGAGCAAAACTCACACCTATCATGTAGAAAGTTTCCAAGCCGCCAACACCGGGCCAGTGGGCCGCATTGAAGCCAACCATCAGGTTCACTTTATGCACAGCTCACTCTCTGCGCATACGTTAAACAGCCCGTTTCGGACGGTCACAACCCCTGCGCGCATACCCTATGTGCCGATTATCTATTCCCACGCGGGTGCTGACCATCAGCTGTTAGAAGCCTT
Source organism: Gammaproteobacteria bacterium (assembly GCA_012518175.1). Classification (GTDB taxonomy): domain Bacteria; phylum Pseudomonadota; class Gammaproteobacteria; order Pseudomonadales; family Pseudomonadaceae; genus Denitrificimonas. The sequence goes on from JAAYTE010000340.1 coordinate 837, forward strand.
ATTGGCGCAGACACAATTGGATGGTGTGGTGATTGCAGGCACTGGGGCGGGACGTTGTTCGCCTGCGGAGGAGCAAGCCGTGGCCAAAGTTCGTGCTCGCGGAATTCCCGTGGTCATGAGCTCACGGGTGGGCGCTGGTGCGGTGCTGCCAATTGAATGTTACCGCGACTTGGATTTACTGACTTTGGGTGATTTACCCCCGCAAAAAGCTCGAATCTGGTTGTTATTACACCTGCTCAGCCAAGCGCAAGCCGCTTAAACTTGCGCTTGAGTTTGGCGTAAACCGCGCACGCAGTTGCTGAGAGTACGCGGTTTTTTTGTTAAAGCATAAGTCTGCAGAAACTGCCGCCTAGTCAATAATTTGCCACTGACCGGAGGTGTTCTTTTGCAAAGGCACTGCTTCGACCGTGGTGGCTGATTTACCAGCGGCCGAGATTTTGGCCTCAACGTCACACACATAGATATCGTCTTCTGCGGGCTTACAATCTTTCACTGAGATAATTTCAATTTCCGGCATAATGCCCGCCAGCATTTTTTGTACATCTGCCCCTAAACTGTCATCAATCAGGGCTTTTTGCTCGGCGAGCGCGGTATCAAAAGCCTTACGCACATCCGATTCTGAAGGCCCACTCCCACACGCAGTCAGAGCTGCTGTGAGTGCCAATCCGAGGCCCAGTTTCGCTACATTTTTTACTGCGTTCATACGTGCTCCTTGTGTGGCACCCCATGTGCCGTTTTGGTAAAGCTATCAATACGCGGTAGTGCGTTGTGTGTATAGCTTTGCTGTGTTTTATTCACAGTTGCTGTTGGCCAGCTCTGCTGCCGCTTGGACAAAAAAGTCATCAATCTGCGCGATATCTTGTGAGCTATAAATGCGCCCGCCGGTCAGTTCTGCTGCGCAACTGGATAGCCCATTACCGCTGACATCCACCACATTTATTTTTAATCGAGGCTGCTGCTGTGCAATTTGCCTGCTCAGGGCGCACACGTTTTCTCCGCAACCATCTTCCCCATCAATAAATAAGATAATAATGGCTTCTTTATCCACGCCATCCACACGGGCGGCTGCGTGTCTTAAGCTGGCGGCTAAAGGTGTGCCTTGGTCAGCCGGTGTATTGATCAGTGTTGCCATTAATTCTGGGCGCTGCTTGGCAGTAAACACCCCGTGATC
>JAAYTE010000070.1 GCA_012518175.1 Gammaproteobacteria bacterium
AACTCGCTGGCTTTTTCAACTGAAGCACTGCTGAGTAACTGCCAGAGTACATTTAAACTGCGGTCAGCGTCCCGCTGGGTACGCTGCAATGCCAGCCCGTAACCGCTGCTGCTATTAGGCGCTAAAGTGGTTAATAAAGGGCCGTGGGCGGTGCTGTAAATCGCCTCACGGACTGGGCGTTGGCCACGAATAAAGAAGGTTTCCATGCGCTGCTGGGCAGGCTGCCATTGATCATTAGCAAGGTATTCTAAACGGCCTTGTTGCTGGCGCAGTTGCTCAATAAACACATCTTGGCTGTCGGCCATTACCGCACTAATGCTGTAGGCCAGCTGACCATTAAAACCCGCGATCAAGACCGGCACCCCAGCAATGCTTAAGCCTGCGGCCTGTAGTTGCGGTGAATGTAAGTTAACCCAGCTGTACGGTGCAGGTTTGTGTTGTGGCTGCGCTTGCAGGCTGTGCAAGGTTAAGCTGCTGGCACCTGTAAGGTTCTGTTGTGGGCTGCTGACCCAACTGGTGGCTAAAGGCGCTTGTAAAGTGTTAAGTGCTGAGAACTGATTGAGGGTGTCGAGCAGTTGTAGGGTGCTGTTGCTTAGCGCACTGTTGCGCAGGACTTGTGCGGGGATTTTTTGCGCGTCAGCCACGGCTAAAGCTTCGTCAGGGTAAACCGGTAATAACCACGGCAGTTGCTCTGTATCTAAATGCTGAGCAAGGGCTAAGGCCAGTATCTCTTCAGCTAGATTGCCGCTTTGGCTAAAGCTAAATAGGCTCAAAAGCAGCGCACTGTCTTCAGCTTGCCAGTACTCGGGTTTAAAGTTGGTCTGCGCCAATTCTGGCGGCAAAGTGTTGCGCATTTGATATAAATAGGCGTTCACGCCACGGGCATAAATTGCCAAATAGCTCTGTAGGTTTTTTGGCGTATTTTTATAGAGGTTTTGCCCGTCAGCGCTGAGATTAATAGCACGCATTAAACGGTCCAAATCGAGCATCTCGGCGCCGTACAGCTCAGCCAAACGGCCTTGAGCTAATAGGCGCAGTTGTACCATTTGCGTGAGGCGGTCACTGGCTTGGCTGTAGCCTAAAGTAAACAACAGGTCATGGAGGTTGCCGGACTCAATCAACGGCATGCCAGCTGCATTTTTTGCAATATGACCGGATTGGGCGATGCCTTGCAGTCGCACCACACCAGTGTCGGGCACCACGCTTTGCGCCGCGCGCGGCTCGAATAACTGACAGCCAGATAAGGTCGCCGCCAATACGCTGAGCAATAGCGCTGCAGCATTGGTCGGGCGCAGAGAAAAAGGTGGCAAACCAAACAATTGGCGCATAGTGATAATCCGCATAGAAAAGTTTAACTCAGGAGTCGGGGGCAGGCACTTGGACCTGCAGCTGCCTATTGTAGGCTGTTAACTGTTATTCTTGACACTGATTTGTGGGGCCGGTTCGTTTGCAGTTTGCGCAAAGCATAAGCTGTTACTGGCGGTCGGCACTGAGCCGGCTGCACTGCGTTGTGTCAGCCGGATGAAATTTATGTTCGCAGGGGCAGGTTTTAAAATGACTGACACAGTCAGAGCCGCCTGTGGCGTTGTTAGTTAAGGGTATAGCGCGTGTTGCAAACAGAAAAACACTATGTGCAGTGGCACGATCAGGATACCCCGCAGCAGACGCGTTGGTTATCAGAAAGTAAGCAGCCGCCACCGGCGAAAATCGTCCTAGTGGATGATCAAACCACTGCCGATCATGCGTACCGTTTAGCCTGTGAGGGCAACTCGTTAGTTTGGCGTGGGGACTTTCATAATGCGCGGCAGTTGTTGCAGGCTATGACCCGTCGCATTGAGCGCACAGCGCAACGCCGCGCGAGCAAGGCCGCGAAGTCAAACAAGCCCGCTGCAGAAGCCAAGCAGATGCCCAACTTATTCCATCAGCAGCGCCACAGTCAGGCGCAGCGCGCGAGTATTTTAAGCCGTTTATTGCTGCAGTTGGATGCCGGCTATGTCAGTCGCTTGCGCCGCGCTCCTGAGTTGAGCGCTGCGTGCACAGCAGCTTTTGGTGAACTGGACGAGACCTGCTTGATCTCTTTGCGTGATGTGCAGGGCGCTTTAGGTGCTGCGCAGTGGCGTGCAAAAGGTGTTGCCATTGCTGATTTGGACCTGTCGATTTACCCACATTACGGCGTCTTTGCGCCCACTCGCCATGAGTATGTGCAGTTACTGCTCCAAGCACCATTGCCGCCTGTGCATGATGTTGCCTTTGATATTGGTACGGGCACTGGTTTGCTGGCGATTATCTTGGCGCAGCGCGGTGTGCCGCAGATCATTGCTACGGATTTAAACCCGCGGGCTTTAACCTGTGCGCAAGATAACTTACAACGCTTAGGGCTGACGACGGTGCAATTGCAGTCCGCCGATTTGTTCCCTCTGGCCTCGCCGCCAGCCAATCTAATTGTCTGTAACCCGCCTTGGTTGCCAGCCAAACCCAGCTCACCGTTGGAGTACGCTGTGTATGACGCCAATAGCGCCATGTTGCGCGGTTTTTTACAGGGCGTGAGCCAGCATTTAGCGCCACAAGGTGAAGTCTGGTTGATTCTTTCTGATTTGGCCGAGCACTTGCAGTTGCGCAGCCGTGAACAGTTGCTGGGCTGGATTGCCGATGCTGGTTTGCTGGTTAAATACCGTCTGGATACGCCAGCTAAACACGGGCGCAGTCAAGATGAAACAGATCCGCTGTTTGCCGCCCGCAGTGCAGAAGTCACTTCGTTATGGTGTTTGCAGGTTACTGAGTAAGTTTTTGCTTCTGGTTTTTTTATTTTAG
>JAAYTE010000071.1 GCA_012518175.1 Gammaproteobacteria bacterium
ATATTTAGTAATAAATATCGGGGGTTTTTTATATACAGATACGATAAAGCGTTTTACTATCGCCGCCCTGTCAGTCTTGTGCCGGTAACCCTATACTTACTGGCCGCACTTGATCATTGCAACTCGGCGCCAAGGAGCTCCCATGGAAAAAACCAGTGAAAATAGCAAAACGATCAGCCCACCGGTGTTTTACACATCGGCGCTTCTGATTGCTGTCTTAGTTATATCTGCAAGTATTTTCCCAAAGTCTCTACAGGAGTTTTTTGAGCAAATACAAAGCTGGATCCTAGAAAACGTCAGCTGGTTCTATATCCTGACTCTGGCTTTAATTCTCTTGGCCACAGTGTTTTTAGCTGCCAGCCGTTACGGAGATATCAAGCTCGGGCCTGATCACAGTAAGCCGGACTATAAGAACTCCTCATGGTTTGCCATGCTGTTTTCTGCTGGTATGGGTATTGGCTTGATGTTCTTTGGTGTTGCCGAACCGGTCATGCACTTTGTGGCACCACCTGTAGGCGACCCTAATACCGTTGAAGCCGCTAAAGAAGCAATGAAGCTAACCTTCTTCCACTGGGGTTTACATGCTTGGGCAGTGTATGCCGTGGTTGCTTTGATTCTAGCTTTCTTTGCTTACCGTCACGGCTTACCGCTGACCTTGCGTTCGGCCCTGTATCCGTTAATTGGTGACCGCATCTACGGCCCAATTGGCCATGCGGTGGATATTTTCGCAGTGATCAGTACCGTTCTGGGTATCGCCACATCTCTGGGTTACGGCGTACTGCAGATCAACAGTGGTTTTAACTATTTGTTTGATTTGCCCATTGGTACCAATACACAAGTAATCTTAATTGTGGTGATCACCGCCCTAGCAACTTTGTCAGTGGCGACAGGACTCGATAAAGGGGTTAAGCGACTCTCAGAATTAAACCTGTTGTTAGCGGTGGTTTTATTAACCCTAATTTTAATTCTCGGCCCTACCGCACTGCTGCTAAAAAGCTTTGTGGAAAATACCGGCGGCTACTTATCTGACATTGTGAATAAAACCTTCAACCTGTTTGCTTACGAGCCAACAGATTGGCTGGGCGGCTGGACCTTACTGTACTGGGGCTGGTGGATTTCTTGGTCACCCTTTGTCGGTATGTTTATTGCCCGCGTATCCCGTGGCCGCACTATCCGTGAATTTATCACCGGTATTTTGCTAGTGCCAACCGGCTTTACCTTTATGTGGATGACGGTATTTGGCAACACATCTATCCATTTAATTATGAAGGAGGGGATGACCAGCTTGGCTGAAACTGTCAGTGCCGATAGCTCTTTGGCGCTGTTTGCTTTCTTAGAGCATTTCCCCTTCTCTACATTCCTGTCCATGGTGGCAGTGTGTATGGTGATCCTGTTCTTCGTCACTTCAGCAGACTCAGGTTCGTTGGTGATTGATATGCTGGCTTCTGGAGGTCAAACAGAAACACCTTTGTGGCAGCGCGTGTTTTGGGCATCGTCCACTGGTGTGGTTGCTATCGCACTGTTAATGAGCGGTGGTCTAGCTGCTCTGCAAACCGCTACCATTGCTAGCGCACTGCCTTTCTCCGTGGTGCTGCTGATTGCCATTTGGGGCTTGTTTAAAGCGCTGCACATTGACTCCACCAAACGTGTACTTAGGCAGCAAAGTGCGACGCACCACTCCCGTCAGCAGCAAAAAACTGGCGGCTGGCAGCGACGCCTACGCAGCATGGTGATGTTCCCACGCCGCTCACACGTCAACCGCTTTATGGATGAAGTAGTGGTACCAGCCTTTGAAGAAGTGGCAGTGGAGTTGCGCAAGCAAGGCTACAGCGTAGAAGTGACCGAACGTGATGATGACAAGCGCTGCAAAATTGAAGTACAGCACCACCTCGAAGCTAACTTTATCTATGAAGTACGGGCCCGCGCTTATGCACGTCCTGACCTCATGCAGGAGGATAGCCCTGAAGATGAAGACAGCGGTCAGGAAGAACGCGAAGAGCGTAAGTACTTCCGTGCCGAAGTGCACTTAATGGAAGGGGGTCAAGATTACGACATCATGGGTTGGTCCCGTGATGAAGTGATTGATGACATCCTTGATCAGTACGAGCAACACATGCACTTCTTGCACGTTGTGCGTTAATGTTTAGCTAACCACTAAGGCGCTCTTAATGGGCGCCTTTTTTATGCCTGCCACTCTCTGCAAACTCAGCAATAAGCGGCCAGCTTTACTCCTCAGTGGCTCAGCGATACCCTCTGTACAGCACTTAAATGCTAGAATAAACACTTTCACGACTCTGGTTTGATTCATGTCTAAGCTCAATCCTCGCCAACAAGAAGCGGTCAATTATATTAGCGGCCCGATGCTGGTGCTGGCGGGTGCCGGCTCAGGTAAAACCAGCGTAATTACCCGTAAAATCGCCTACCTAATTCAGCAGTGCGGCATCTCCGCTCGGCATATTGTCGCGGTAACCTTTACCAATAAGGCCGCCCGCGAGATGAAAGAGCGCGTTTCTTCTTTGTTGCGCGGCGCTGAAGGTCACGGTTTAACCGTTTCCACCTTCCACAACCTCGGCCTCAACATCATCCGCCGTGAACATGCGCTGCTCGGTTACAAGCCTGGTTTTTCTATTTTTGATGATTCTGATGTTAAAAGCTTACTCACCGATATCATGCAAAAAGAATACGCCGGTGATGATGGCGCGGATGAAGTAAAAAACCTCATCAGCAGCTGGAAAAATGACTTAGTGCTACCCGAGGAAGCTTTAGAGCAAGCCCGCGCCGGCAAAGAGCAAACCGCCGCCATTGTCTACAGCCATTATCAGCGCACCCTCAAAGCCTATAACGCAGTGGATTTTGACGACTTAATTTTGCAGCCGGTAAAGCTTTTTCAGAACCATCCAGAAATACTAGAAAAATGGCGTAATCGCATTCGCTATATGTTGGTGGATGAATACCAAGACACCAACGCCAGTCAGTACCTGCTGGTTAAGTTACTGGTGAAAGAGCGCGCGCAATTCACCGTAGTAGGCGATGATGACCAATCAATTTATGCTTGGCGCGGCGCACGGCCGGAAAATCTAATGCAACTCAAAGAAGATTTTCCCTCATTAAAAATCGTCATGCTGGAGCAAAACTACCGCTCCACCGGCCGCATTCTAAAATGCGCTAACACCTTAATTTCCAACAACCCCCACGAGTTTGTCAAAGAGCTGTGGAGTGAAATGGGGCACGGTGATGAAATCCGCGTCATTCGTTGTCGCAATGAGGATGCTGAAGCGGAGCGTATTGCCCTAGAAATCCTCACCGAACATATGCGCACCCAGCGCCCGTATAGCGACTTTGCCATTTTGTACCGTGGCAACTACCAAGCAAAAATCATGGAACTCAAGCTGCAAGTGCACAAAGTGCCCTACCGCTTATCAGGCGGCACCAGTTTTTTTGGTCGCCAAGAAGTCAAAGACCTGATGTCGTACTTTCGCTTACTGGTCAACCCAGACGACGACAACGCTTTTTTGCGGGTGATCAATGTGCCGCGCCGTGAAATTGGCTCCACCACTTTAGAAAAACTCAGCGCCTATGCTACTGAGCGCAAGATTTCTATGTATGAAGCCTCAGCCGAGATAGGTCTCGGCGAGCATTTAGGTGCACGCTACACCGAACGCTTGGCCCGCTTTAAGCACTATATGGATAAATTGCGCCAGCGCTGTTTTAGCGAAGAGCCCATTGCTGCTTTAAAAGAGATGATCCTCGATATTGATTATGAAAACTGGATCAGACAAAACAGCTCCAGTGAAAAAGCCTGCGAATACCGCATGAGTAATGTGTGGTTCTTAATTGAAGCGTTAAAAAACA
>JAAYTE010000008.1 GCA_012518175.1 Gammaproteobacteria bacterium
GCATTTTCTAACGGCGTGCCTTCAACTTTCACCAGCATATTGATCGGCACACTTTCTGGGTGCTCTGGCAAATTGGCCAGCTGGATCAACAAGCCAGCACGATCAGCAATGGATTCGCCCATGCCCAAAATACCGCCTGAGCAGATTTTCATTCCCGCATCACGCACATAACTTAAAGTTTGTAAGCGCTCGGCATAGGTACGGGTGGTAATAATATTGCCGTAGAACTCTGGCGAAGTATCAAGGTTGTGGTTGTAATAATCTAAACCGGCATCAGCCAATGCTTTGGTTTGCGCTTCATCTAACTTGCCAAGGGTCATGCAGGTTTCCATGCCCATGGCTTTAACGCCTTTCACCATTTCCAAGACATAAGGCAGATCTTTCGCCGAAGGATGTTTCCACGCTGCGCCCATGCAAAAACGCGTTGAACCAATTTCTTTGGCGCGCTTGGCTTCGTCCAAAACCTTCTGCACTTCCATCAACTTTTCTTTATCCAGCCCGGTGTTGTAGTGCCCAGACTGCGGACAATACTTACAGTCTTCTGGGCAAGCGCCGGTTTTAATCGACAGTAAAGTCGAAACCTGCACCCGATTGGCATTGAAGTGTTGACGGTGCGTAGTTTGTGCTTGGAAGATCAAGTCGTTGAAAGGCTGCTGTAACAAAGCGGTCACTTCACTCTGGGTCCAATCATGGCGAGTGACGGGGTTAAGGCTGGCGTTCATTGGTTATCCTTTTTATTGGCCGTTAAGCGGCTGGCTGCTAATCTTTAAGCATGCAGGATGCATTGCAATAATGATCAAGGAGACGTCATGACCTGTCAACCGAGTCACTTAAAAAAGGTTTACAACTGGTTAAAAAGCAAACAACCCTGTTTACTCTGCGATAGCCCCAGTCAGCAATTAATACCTCTATGCACTGACTGTGAGGCAGAGTTACCCTGGCTCAGCGACCATTGTCCACAGTGTGCGTTACCTATGCCTAGCCAAGATGCCTTGTGCTATGACTGCACCCATAACCCACCGTTATTTAGCCAAGTGATCACGCCTTTGCAGTTCACTTTTCCAGTTGATACCTTAATCAGTCGCTTTAAATACCAGCAAAACTGGCCTTATGGACAGCTGTTAAGTTCAGTACTTGGGCAGTATTTGCACTATACGTTTGATGAAGGTGGACGGCGGCCAGATTTGTTATTAGCAGTTCCACTGGCCAAACGTAGGCAGCGTCAACGTGGCTATAATCAGGCGCAAATGATCTGCGATTGGCTAGCGAAAATAGTGCCTTTAGACAGTCCGCAGCAACTCTTATTACGTACCCGTGAAACAGTTAGCCAACAAGGTTTAAGCGCTAAAGCGCGGCGGGCAAACCTGTACAATGCCTTTCAGATCACCCGCCCAGAGCAGGTTAGAAATAAGCACATTGCCCTAGTAGATGATGTGCTCACCACAGGCACCACCTGCTCAATAATTAGCGCACTCCTACTCCAACACGGCGCCGCCCGTGTAGATGTGTACTGCCTCGCTCGCACCGGTAAGCCGCAAGGAAATCTAAGTGATACAGGTAGATAGCTAAACTGCTCAACATCGTCAGGCCAAAAGAGTCGTATTCAATACTGGCAGGCAATATCACTGATCAACGAGTACCTTGTTCGTGTCGCGACCAGCGCAGCCATGGATGGCGTAGCGCCCGAATCGGGGCAGGATGCCCCGTTGAGGGAACAGCGATATGAACAAGGTACGCCATGCACAAATTGTCCTTGTTACCTTGCTCTGCTAAAAATGCTAAATCTGTGCATATCGTACTTCGAGGCAGGTGTTCATCCGTCGATGAGCCCATCCAGGGCTCAACTCCGGCGCTGCGCCATCCCTGGCTACGCTCACCACACCCACCCCGAAGTACTGGCTAACCAATTGTATGCCCTGCAACAGCGCAAGATAATCTCAGTGATATAGACAGATAGGCAAACTATCCAACATCGTCAGGCCAAAAGAGTCGTGCTCAATACTCGCAGGTAATATCACTGGTCAACGAGTACCTTGTTCGTGTCGCGACCAGCGCAGCCATGGATGGCGTAGCGCCCGAATCGGGGCAGGATGCCCC
>JAAYTE010000072.1 GCA_012518175.1 Gammaproteobacteria bacterium
GTATCAGTATCAGTATCAGTATCAGTATCAGTATCAGTATCAGCTGCCAGAGCTGTTGTAGGAGGCTCTGGCTCGCTGCTGTGAGCCAGCACTGCAGGCGCTTGTTGATTCTGCTCTGTGGCTGCCGAGCTGCTGGCAGAACCTTTAAACCAGCGGGAAAACAGCCCAGGTTGCGCCTGTGGAGTTTTCTCTACTTGAACTGTGGCGCTGAGTACGCGCTCTTGTAGATCTTTTAACTGAGTTAAAGCTGGATACAAACTGTGCGGTTTGGCGAGTTGTTTGTGCAGGTTTTTTTCAAACGCACGCAAAGATTTTTGGATGTCTTTGGGTGGTTGCAGTTGCAGTAGCTGCTGGACAAAATAGGTTAAGGTATTGCTTAAGCCTTCTCGGCGCTGCTGAAGCTTTTTTTCAGACTGCAAAATAGCTTTTTCCAGCCGGTTAATGTGTTGTTCAAGCTCATGGGTATCGGCTTGTTTACGCAGTAAGTTACGTAGCCCCTGTAACTGTTGATCTAACTGCTCATCATTGCCTTCTGCGGCTAAACTGCTACGGATCAAGCCGCGTTTTAACACGTCAGTTTGCTTATTAAAATTGTTTTCTAAGCGCTCTTGCTTATCCAGCAGTTCGAGGTACTTTTTCTTCCAAGCATTATCCGACATAGCGCACTCAGCTTACTCTTGTGGAAACTGATAAGTCGTGGTGGGGTTAGCACCCGGGCGGATAATATCCATAGCAACTGGGAGGTGGTCTGATATTGGAATGGGCAGCACAGACATATTATCGATTTCTAATTCGGAGCTGATCAAAATATGGTCAATGCAGCGCTGCGGCTTCCAGCTGGGGAAGGTTGCGCAGATTTGTGGTGCACGCAGATTTAAATCGCTGAGTGGCGTGTTGATTAACAGATTCTCAGCTTGAGTGTTCATATCACCCATAAGCACCACATGCTCATAATCACTGACCATTTCCCGGATATAACCAAGCTGACGGTTGCGAGCACGGGCGCCCAAGGCTAAATGCATGGAAACCACAGCAATAGCATCTTTACCTTCACCAATTTGTGCCAAAATTGCACCGCGTCCTGCAGGGCCAGGTAAAGGGTGATCTTCTAAGCGTTGTGGCGCAAAGCGTGTGAGTAAACCATTGCTGTGTTGAGCGAATGGGCCTAAGTCGCGGTTACGCTGTTGATACCAGTAAGGAAAATTGCCGAGCTGGGCCAGTTGTTGCACCTGATTAATATTGCCAGAACGCAAACTACCGCCGTCGGCTTCTTGCAGAGCAACAATATCGTAGTCGCCCAGTAAAAAACCGATTTTTTCCAGATTACGGTAGCGTTCTTTATGCGGTAACAGGTGCTTCCAGCTGCGGGTAACATAATGCCGATAGGCACTGGTGCTGATGCCAACTTGAATGTTAAAGCTCAATAAGCGAATGCGCTGTGCATCCAGTATTGATGCATCAGGGCTGCACAATACGTTGCGATTGGCATCACATAAAATAATTGAGCGTTCTTGGCTAAAGCGACGAGGCATCAGCACGGCGATATCCTATTCTGATTGACGTTCTTTTTGAATCAAAGCGTCCGCAACTTCTACAGTCTCTTGGAGGCCACCGGCCATGCCAATATCAAAACGGTACTTACCGTTGACGACGACAGCAGGTACACCGCTGATTTGATAAGCCAAGGCCAGTTTTTTAGCTTTTTCCATTTGGCTTCTGACACTAAAGGAGTTCCAGGTTTTAATGAACAGGTCTTTATCAATACCTTGCTCTGCAACAAAGCTGGCAATTTCATCAAGGGAGGATAACTTGCGGCCTGAATTGTGTAATGCGCTAAAAATGCTGTCATGGACTTTATCTTCGGCTTGCAATGTTTCTAAGGTATAGAACAATTGACCGTGGAGATTCCAAATACCGCCAAACATGGCAGGTACACGGACGAAGTTCACATCATCCGCTAGTTGCTTGGACCAGGGGTTGATTGTGGCTTCGAGTTGGTAGCAATGTGGGCAGCCGTACCAAAACATTTCCACAACTTCGATTTTTTCTGGCTGAGCAGTGGGCACAGGACTGCTTAGCGTCGCATAGTTGCGACCTTCTACGAGTTCTTGCGCAAAAACAGTAGACCCTATTAGGCTAGCGCCTACTAATACAGCTGACATAAGTAAGTTGCGCATGGTGAACTCCGTTACAGTAATGAGTGGCAAATAAGAGTGAAAAGTATTTTATGGACACTTTGGCCGCTGTGCTAGTTCCGCATTAGCAGCCTGTGCGTTTTACGCTAACAAGCTTATCGTGGTTAGGCCAGTGCTTTGCTGTCATTCATTATAGCTAAGCTGAGCGCTAAATATACTGAGCATTCTGGCCTACACAAAGGTATTAAGCTATTAATCGGCCCTAGTGGGCGACAATGATTTTATTGCGCCCTTCACGCTTGGCTTGATACAGGGCGTCATCCGCTTTATTTAAGAGCGCCTGTGGATCAGGGTGGCCGCTGTACTGTGCCAATCCAATGCTGATGGTGATGTTGAGGGTGATCCCGCGTGGCAAACGAAAATCTTCTTCAGCTACTAATGCGCGGAGCTTTTCCGCAACTTTAGCGGCTTTTTCTGCAGTAATGTCGACGAGCAACATTAAGAACTCTTCACCACCCATGCGGAAAACATAGTCACCGCTACGGCAGCTGTTGCTCAATAA
>JAAYTE010000073.1 GCA_012518175.1 Gammaproteobacteria bacterium
TCAACTGTACCCATTTCACGCATATACATGCGCACAGGGTCAGTGGTGCGGCCAATGTCGGTTTCCACTGCAGCCAATGCCGCGGCGGCTTCTTCAGCAGCAGCTTCATCGGTGTCAGCACCAGCCAAGAGTAAGGCATCAGCATCAGGCGCAGCTTCAGAGACATTAATTCCCATGTCATTGATCATGCGAATAATATCTTCGACCTGTTCTGGATCAGAAATATCTTCAGGAAGGTGGTCATTGACCTCAGCGTAAGTCAGGTATCCCTGCTCGCGACCGAGGGCGATTAATTCTTTTAAACGAGATTGTTGTGATTTTGCGGACATATCACCCTATCCATGAAAGGTCTGGGCCGAACGGCAATTAAGATTGCATATTATACTGTATATAGCAGCTTAATTGCCAGTTTCAGCGGTACTTGGTGCATTGTTATGCTGTTCAAACAACTCACGCAAGCGTTGTTTTTCTTCGCTAGAAAGATCATCAGAGCGGGCCTTGCTTAGCAGTTGCTCAATAAGGCGATCGCGTTGACGTGATGCTAGACGAGTTATGGTGTCGAAAAATTGTTGTTCAAGGTTATCGGCATCAATGAGCCATTCTTTTTCAGCTAACGCACGCAAAAGGTGGCCCTGTTCGGTGCCATGCCATCGTGTAATTAATTGTAGTGAGCTGAGGTCGGGGCTTTTCTGTAACGCTTCCAACAATGAGACGAGCAGTTGTGCGTAAAGGTCATCTTCCGCAGCAAGTTTGCTGGCGTTATCAACCTTTAGCGCTAGGTGTGGATGATGCAACAGGGTACGCAAAGCGGCCAAGTGCGGGGTTTCTACAGCGGCTTTAGCACGCTTTGATTGAGGTGCGGAGCCGGCTGTGCGCGACCAAGAGCTGTCGTTGTGACGGGGCTTGCTCGGTGGCTGTGGCGACGCTTGCGGCGCCAGTGTTGAGTAGTCTTGCGCATGGTATTGGGCGTAAGCGTCAAAATCTGCGCCATCGTACTCGTACTCCGTGGGCGTCGCTCGATCGAGGTTTGCTGCTGGAGTGGTGATGTTATCTGCGCTTGGGGCGCTGCTCAAACCCGTAATGTGGGTTAGTTTTTGGCGCATTAATGCGCGTAAATTAGCCCCAGGAATACGCTCAACTAGTGGTGCGGCCAGTGTTGCTAAATGCGCCTTACCTTCCAGCGAGTCGAGGTTCACTTCAGCAGATAAATGCGTGAAAAAATATTCGGTTAAAGCGACTGCTTGTTGCGCGATGCGCGCTTGAAAGGCTTCTAGGCCTTCGCTGCGAATTAAGCTGTCTGGGTCTTCGCCGTCGGGCACAAACAAAAAACGTGCTTGCTGGCCATCTTTGAGGTTGCTTAAAGTTGCTTCCAGCGCGCGCCACGCGGCTTTGCGCCCAGCGCTATCGCCATCAAAGCAGAATAAAATATTGGGCACTACACGAAACAAGCGCTTGATATGCTCTTCACTGGTGGCTGTGCCTAAGGTGGCCACGGCGTTGCGCAAGCCTTGCTGGGCAAGGGCAATAACATCCATGTAGCCTTCTACAACGATAATTTCATTGAGTTGGCGATTGTATTTGCGCGCTTCATAGAGGCCGTACAGTTCTTGGCCTTTGTGGAATACTGCGGTTTCCGGAGAGTTCAGGTATTTGGGCTTATCATCGCCTAAAACACGACCACCAAAGCCAATAATGCGTCCGCGCGAATCATGAATAGGGAAAATTATACGGTCGCGAAAGCGGTCGTAGCGGCGCTGACTATCGACATTTTCAACCAGTAATCCAGCATCAATTAGGGCTTGCTGCTGCAGGCTGTCGCCGCCCAAATGCTTGCTCAGATTGTCCCAGCCGGGCGGGGCAAAACCTAAAGCAAAATCGCGGGCAATAATCCCGCTGACGCCGCGCTCCTTGAGATAATTAACGGCAGCATTACGCTGAGGGTGGTTTTTTAAGGCAGCGCGATAGTAGTCGCTTGCGGCGGCTAGAAGGGCGTACAGTGGCGAATCGACTGGTTTACGGGGCTTTTGTGGTCCGCCGCTGGTCTTTTCGCGTTCGACTTCCACGCCTGCGCGCGTCGCCAGCTCCTCCACGGCCTCGGGAAACTCCAAATGGTCGTGATCCATAATGAAGCCGAGCGCATTACCACCAGCGCCGCAGCCAAAGCAGTAGTAAAATTGCTTGTCTTGGCTGACTGAGAATGAGGGCGTTTTTTCTTGGTGAAAAGGGCAGCAGGCAGTGTAGTTTTTGCCGGATTTTTTCAATTGCACACGCGAACTTACCACCTCGACTATGTCGGTGCGGTTCAGTAAATCGTCAATGAAACCTTGGGCAATTAATCCTGCCATGAAACTCCTACAATGCTTGGCTGGTACCACTGCAGCACAGTTAAATACGAGTGTCTGCATAAAAGCGCACGTATCCGTGTGACAGTAGACTGGTGTCTAAGTTTTGCAGAGCTGACGTCTTTAATGCTCGGTAGGGTGCTAGCTGGATAGCGTTGGTTAGGCTACAGCTGTGCTACGGGGCAATATACTGGTGTTGGGTAAAAGATTTTAAAACGACAAAACCCGGACGAGTCCGGGCTTTGCTAAGCACTAGAACCTGTAGAACTTAATACAGGCGTTCGTGACGACGTTGTTCGCGTTGTACTTTCTTTGCGTGACGCTTAACTGCTGCTGCGGCTTTACGCTTGCGTTCTGCAGTTGGTTTTTCATAAAACTCGCGACTGCGTATATCAGCAAGAACACCGGCTTTTTCGCAGGAGCGCTTGAAGCGACGCAGAGCAACGTCAAATGGTTCGTTGTCTTTAAGTTTGACAGTTGGCATCCGATTCGTACCTTCATCAATGACCGGGTTATTAAGATGAGTATTGGATAAATACACATCCGTTTTCAAGGGTTGCGGATTATATCTGCTTTTTTCTAGAAAAGCAAAGCTCGTCTAAGAAAAGCATAGAACATCACCGCTAAGCCGCTTATGATGCTTGGTAATTCTATTGTTGTAAAGTTAGGCAGGTTAATTACATGCTGGTGTTGGGTTTAGAAACATCCTGTGATGAGACAGGTGTCGCATTATACGACAGTGAGCGGGGCTTGTTGGCTGATGCGCTTTTCAGTCAAATCGACCTGCATCGAGTTTATGGAGGTGTAGTCCCAGAGCTGGCCTCGCGCGACCATATTAAGCGTATGTTGCCGTTGATTGAGCAGGTCTTAGCGGATGCGCAGTGCAGCGCTAAGGATATTCAAGGCATCGCTTACACAGCAGGGCCTGGCTTGGTCGGGGCTTTACTGGTTGGCGCGGCTTGTGCGCAAGCGCTTGCTTTTGCTTGGGAGATCCCCGCCATTGGTGTGCATCATATGGAAGGCCACTTGCTGGCGCCCATGTTGGAAGAAACACCGCCGCAATTTCCTTTTGTCGCTTTATTGGTTTCAGGTGGGCATACCCAATTGGTGCGTGTTGATGCTATTGGTCAATACCGTTTGCTGGGTGAGTCTATTGATGATGCAGCCGGTGAGGCATTTGATAAAACTGCCAAGCTTATGGGCTTAAAGTATCCCGGCGGACCAGAAATTGCCCGCGTGGCGGAGCAAGGTGTGCCTGGGCGCTTTAAGTTGCCTAGGCCAATGACCGATCGGCCAGGTTTGCAGTTTAGTTTCAGTGGTTTAAAAACAGCTACCTTAACTGCGTGGCAGAAATGTATCGCAGCAGGGGATGATAGCGAGCAAACCCGCGCTGACTTGGCGCATGCATTTCAGCAGGCAGTGGTCGCGACTTTAACCATTAAATGCCAGCGAGCTCTGGAGCAAGAGAATTTACATACCTTGGTTATTGCGGGGGGCGTGAGTGCCAATCAGGCTTTGCGGTGTTCACTGGAAACAATGCTGAGCAAGCATCAAGGGCAGGTGTTTTACGCTCGCCCAGAGTTTTGTACCGATAATGGCGCCATGATTGCTTATGCCGGTTGCCAGCGCTTAATGGCTGGACAGCAAGAAAGCGATGCCATTCATGTGCGTGCCCGCTGGCCGATGGAAGAATTGCCAGCTTTACTGTAATGGCTACTCACGGAAGTTGGGCTCATTGCCGGCCAGTAAGTTTTTTAAGTTATTACGATGCCGCCAAACCAACAGCACGCTAAGCACACTAACCGGCAATAAGGCCTGTGGTTGCTGCCAAGCAAGGAGTGGTAAGCACAGCGGTACGCTGCTCAGAGCAGCCAGTGAACTGATGCGGGTCAAGCTAAAGGTGAGTAACCAAACAGCCAATGCCAGCAGTGCTGCTGGAGGGTATAAACCCAGCAACATGCCAGCGGTGGTGGCAACGCCTTTGCCACCGCGGAAGTTGAAGTAAATGGGATACAAATGCCCGATTACCGCGGCTAGACCGACCCAGGCTTGTTGTTGTGGGCTGTAATCGAGGGCTTGGGCAATTAAAATTGGCAGTAAACCTTTGCTCAGATCGCCAAGCAGGGTCAGAATAGCCAAACGTTTACCGGCCACCCGCAGCATATTAGTGGCCCCAGGATTACCGGAACCTTGCGCGCGAGGGTCGCTATTGCCGTAATAGCGACTTAAAGCAATGGCAAATGAAAATGAGCCAAGCAGATAAGCGCATACCAGTAGTAATTCATACATTTGAATGATCCAAGGCCAGCGAGTCTTGATTCTAACGAGGCAGAAGCAAAGTGGACACGGTATTTATCGAAAGTCTAGAGGTAGACACTGTTATTGGTGCCTATGACTGGGAGCGTACAATTCGTCAAAACCTCTTGGTGGACTTGCAAATGGGCTGGGATAATCGCCCCAGTGCTGCAGATGATGCGCTGCATCTAGCCTTAGATTACGCCGCAGTTAGCGAGTGTATCAATGCTTTTGCGCAGGCCAGTCATTTTGAGCTGGTAGAAACTTTTGCAGAACGCTTGGCAGCGTTGTTAATGACTGAGTTTAATATTCCTTGGTTGCGTTTAAAAATCACTAAACCCGGTGCAGTAGCGAATGCACGTGGCGTGGGTGTGGAGATTGAACGCGGATGTCGTTAGTTGATGTGTACTTAGGATTAGGCAGTAATCTGGAGCGGGAAAAGCATCTCAATGCTGGTTTAGATGCCTTGCAAGCCTTGTTTGGAGAGGTGCAGTGCTCGCCAGTGTTTGAAAGTGAGCCGGTGGGCATCCGCAGTGCGTGCTTTCTTAACCTGGTGGTGCACATTAAAACCCGGATGCCGTTGTCCGAGCTGAATCAGCAGCTTAAGCAAATTGAAGCAATAAATGGTCGTTATAGTCAGCCCAGTAAAGTTTTATCGCTGGATATTGATGTGCTGTTGTACGGCCAGCAAACTGGCGATTACGCGGGGATTACTTTGCCCCGTGCTGAAATCTTGAAAAATGCTTTTGTTTTGTGGCCCTTAGCGCTTCTGGCGCCTGAAGTGGTGCATCCGCTAGCGCAGCGCAGTTTTTTAGAGCTGTGGCAGCAAACGCCGATTAACCAGCGCTTATGGCCGGTACCTTTCTTTTGGCGTACATGGCAATTAACACCGCCAGCCTTACTTAAATCTAGTGTAGTTTAAGCTGCAGTGCAGGCTGCAGGTTGGGTGGCGCTGCAGATGATGACTGAGAGCTTGAATTGGGAGGAAATATGCGGGTTTTAGTATTAGGTGCCGGGGTGATTGGGGTGACCACTGCCTACTATTTAGCTAAACAAGGCTATCAGGTGGAGGTGGTTGATCGTCAGCTGGATGTGGCTGATGAAACCAGCTTCGCCAATGCTGGGCAAATATCCCCTGGCTATGCCTCGCCTTGGGCTGCGCCCGGTATACCGCTAAAAGCAATCAAGTGGTTATTTCAGCAGCATGCGCCTTTTTCGGTGCGCTTAACAGCTGACCCTTTTCAGTATCAGTGGATGCTGCAGATGTTGCGTAACTGTACTGGCGCACGTTATGCAGTGAATAAAGAGCGCATGGTGCGCTTGGCTGAATACAGTCGTGACTGCCTGGATAGCTTGCGCGCGCAAACGGGTATTGAGTATGAAGGTCGGCAGTTGGGAACTACGCAATTATTTCGCAGCCAAAAACAGCTCGATAGCGCCGCGCAAGACATTGCTGTGCTGGAGCAAAGCAATGTGCCTTATCAATTGCTAAAACCTGCTGAAATTGCGCAGGTGGAGCCGGCGTTAGCGGCGGTGTCAGACAGCTTAACCGGTGCTTTACACCTGCCCAATGATCAAACCGGAGATTGTCATTTGTTTACCCGCAATCTAGCCAATCTGGCAAGGGAGTTGGGGGTTAAGTTTCGTTTGGGTTGTACGGTGCAAAGTATTCAGAGTACCGGTGACCGTATCACTGGTGTTTGCGTTGATGGCGAGCTGGAAGTAGCTGATCAGTACGTGGTGGCGCTTGGCAGCTATTCGCGAGAAATGCTGAAACAGTTGGGGATGAAAATTCCCGTCTACCCTTTGAAAGGCTATTCATTGAGCGTGCCCATTATCGAGTCGGCAATGGCCCCGCAGTCAACGATTATTGATGAAACTTACAAGGTTGCGATTACACGTTTCGATCAGCGTATTCGCGTGGGTGGGATGGCCAATGTTGGTGGCTTTGATTTGGCACTGAACCCTAAGCGTCGTGAAACCTTAGAGTACGTGACGAATTTGCTCTACCCGCAAGGCGGCGACTTAACGCAGGCACAATTCTGGACCGGATTGCGTCCGGCCACTCCCGATGGCACGCCCATTGTGGGTAAAAGTGCTTATCGTAATTTATTTCTCAATACGGGGCATGGCACTTTAGGTTGGACAATGGCCTGCGGATCAGCCAGTTATTTGGCCGACTTAATGAGTCAGCAAACACCACAAATCAGTAGCGCCGGTTTAGATATGTTTCGCTATTGCTAATGGGCAGAACAGGGTCGTAGGGTTAACTCAGCGGCCAGATAAAGTTAACTTGCAGCATCAATGTGGAGAATCAGTAAGCATGCGTCCAGCGCGCGCGTTAATTAATTTACCAGCCTTGCGCCATAACTATCAGTTAGCGCGGCAGTTATGTGCAGATAAAGCTTTAGCGGTGGTTAAGGCTGATGCCTATGGGCATGGTGCAGTTGCTTGCGCCCAAGCTTTACATGACTTAGCTGATGGCTATGCAGTGGCGTGTTTAGAAGAGGCCTTGCAGTTACGTGCGGCAGGTATCACGCTGCCTATACTACTGCTGGAAGGTTTTTTTGCTGCCGATGAGTTAGAGCAGATTGTTGAGCACAGCTTGTGGTGTGTGGTGCATGCTGACTGGCAGCTAGACGCTATTGAGCGTCAGTCGTTAGCAAGACCGTTAACGGTCTGGTTAAAAATGGATTCAGGCATGCATCGAGTGGGGTTTTTTCCAGGTGAGTACCGTGCTGTTTGGCAACGCTTGCAGGCCTGTGAAAATGTTGCAGCAGTGGTGCTAATGACGCACTTTGCTCGGGCTGATGAACTGCAATCATCTGCTACCCGTGAGCAGTATCAGCTGTTTAGCGCGGCAACCGCAGGCATGCAGAACTTGATCAGTGTTGGTAATTCCCCCGCTTTATTGGCATGGCCAGAAATACGCAGTGATTGGTCGCGACCGGGGATTATTTTATATGGTAGCCAGCCGGTGGCTATGGCCAATCCTAGCGTGGGAGAGTTCCAGCCGGTGATGACCTTGCAGTCGAAGATCATTGCTGTGCGCGAGCTGCCAGCAGGAGAAGCTGTGGGTTACGGTGCGCAGTTTATTGCGCAGCAGCCAGTGCGGGTGGGGATTGTGGCAATCGGTTATGCGGATGGTTATCCGCGGCATGCCCCGACCGGCACGCCAGTGGCGGTGGATGGTCAGCTGAGTCAGTTGTTGGGACGCGTGTCTATGGATATGTTGGCTGTGGACTTAACCGGATTGGTTGGGGCTGGTATTGGCAGTACAGTTGAGTTGTGGGGCAATACTGTATCAATTGATCAGGTGGCGGCCTGTGCTGGGACTATTTCTTACGAGCTGTTATGTAATGTAAAACGGGTGCGTTATGAGTATTTACCCATCTGAATATTTAAAAAGCGCTATTGCAGCGCTTCAGCTGTTTGCCTGAGGGCAGGGAGTGGTTATACTGTGCAGAGCTCGCAAAAGACCTGTTGCGAGAAAGAATTGCCAAGAGCCAAGAAAATAGAGGGTGTACCGTGAACCTGATTAAAAAGATTTTGCTAGCCCAAGCAACTGTTCTAGCCTTATGGACAGTCAGCGCACAAGCAAACATTGATGAAAATACTGTTGAAGAAGCTATTGTTGTAGAAATTGCACAGCGCATTAAGCCAGTAGCTGTTGTGTGCGTTGAAGGTGATGAGTGCGATAAGTCAGCAGCTGTTGCTGGTGCTGCCGATACTGGAGCCTCTACTGCCGCAGCGGGTCGTGATGCAGACGCAATTATTAATCAGTACTGCTCTGTATGTCATGCAACAGGCTTAGTTGGTGCACCTATTATTGGTGAAACAGTCGTATGGCAAGAGCGCGCAGATGCTAAAGGTGGTATTGAGGGCCTATTGGCAACGTCTATTTCTGGTATTAATGCGATGCCGCCAAAAGGCACTTGCAGTGACTGTACTGATGATGAGCTCATGAGCGCAATTAAGGCGATGTCTGGCTTGTAAGTCGACTCGCGTAAATAAAAAACCGCCGTTGGGCGGTTTTTTATTGCCTAGGTAATGGGTGTAGTAAGCTCTTGTTCGGGCGTGTTCTGTAATGGCTCCGATAAGGCGCAAGATCACTAGATAGCTGCAGTTCAATGGTATAGCCCTACAGATACTACGTGGATAAAACCCCCGTAGATGCTATACTCTGATGCTTAAAGCAAGTCGGAACTGCTGGCAATTGAATCAGCTGTCCGCTATTAGGCTTGCTGATTGTGCCTCGTCTGATGTTACTGGAGAATAATCATGGCTTTTGAATTACCTGCACTTCCTTACGAAAA
>JAAYTE010000074.1 GCA_012518175.1 Gammaproteobacteria bacterium
AGTAAGCCAATGGCCAACGCATACGATGATGAGTTGTTGTATTTTAAAATACTGCGAAAGTTATTCAGCAACAAATAGGCTGGGCCTTGATAGCCGCTAGGCAAGAATAACGTCGCAGTTTGTTGCGCCATCTGTGCAGAGCTCATGTCGGTGTCAGCGCTGATACCTAGCGCTTGCCACTGCGCTAAGGTTTTGCTCTGTACGCCGTCGGCGATGGCATAATCAAAGTTACGCGGTAACTGCACTGCAAAACCCCAAGTTTGTTGCGGTTGCCAACCCGACTGGTTTAAATAGTTGGCCGCGGAAGCAAGGGCATCGGCGCTGGATTGCCAGATGTCACGGCGACCATCACCATCAAAATCAACGGCGTATTGCAGGTAAGTGGTGGGCATAAACTGGGTTTGCCCCATGGCTCCAGCCCAAGAGCCGAGCATACCGTTAATACTGGTATCACCCTCTTGTAAAATATGTAGAGCAGCAATTAACTGACTGCGCCAAAAAGCACTGCGGCGGCCTTCGTAGGCCAAGGTCGCCAGTGAGCGAATTACATTTTTGTCGCCAATTTGTCGGCCAAAGCTGCTTTCCATGCCCCAAACGGCCACTAGAATACTGGGGTCCACTTGATAGCGTGCTTCGATGGCTTGTAAGGTTTTCGCATGCTCGGCCAGCAGGGCTTTGCCACGGGCAACACGCCAAGATGACACTGCACTGTCTAAGTATTCCCAGACCGGACGACTGAATTCGGGTTGGCTCTGATCCGCAGCAATGACCTGTGGGTCTGGGGTAACGCCAGCAAAGGCCTGCTCAAAAACGAGGGGGCTAATGCCTTCATTAATGGCTTGCATACGCAAACCTGCGCGCCAGTCAGCAAAGCTTTGCGCAGTCGCCACAGGCGTAATTTTGGCTGTGCTTGCTGTTGAAATACCAGGCGTCGCTGGCGGAGTTAGAGTGTTCGCACTGGCTTGATTGACATATAGGCCAATGACCATCAATAAGGTAAAAGAGGGTAAGCGCTCAAACATGGGGTATCTCAACGTAGATTAGGGCTCAACTTTAACACGCCAGTTAGTAATATAAAGCGAGTTATTTGGATTATGGGAGAGTCAGTGGCGCAACTTAAGCTGCCAGAAAAAGAAAAGCCTCAGGGCTGTTATACCTTGAGGCTTTTTGGTTGCGGCGATAGCTGCCTTTACCTTTTTTGGGTTGCTCTTGGCGGCTGCGAAACAGCGGTTGAGCAATGATGGATTTAGCTTTATTTGGGCGCTTCTTAGACCCCTGACTCATGTTTTTCTCCTAACGAGCAGTTGGCTCGTGCTGGTGTTGAGAGCGCTGTGTTTAGCACTCTGAATACTTTACTGCATTGTATGATTATCCGCTGGTTGTTTGTCTAGCACTGTTAAGACCCAGAGCACGACAAAAAGTGCCCTGGGCTGGCAGAAATATCTTAACGCTTTAAGCTAAACGCTTATACCGCACGCGCTTGGGTTGCGCCGCAGCGTCACCTAAGCGAGCTCTGCGGTCGGCTTCGTATTCGGTGTAGTTACCTTCGAAGAAGACAACGCTGGAGTCATCTTCATACGCCAAGATGTGCGTGGCAATACGGTCTAAGAACCAACGGTCGTGGGAGATAACAATGGCGGAGCCTGGGAAGTCCAGTAAGGCTTCTTCTAGGGCGCGTAAGGTTTCTACGTCCAAGTCGTTGGAAGGTTCGTCCAATAACAGTACGTTAGCCCCTTGCTTGAGGGTTAGGGCTAAGTGCAAGCGACCACGTTCACCGCCAGACAGGTCTTTGACCAGTTTTTGCTGGTCAGAGCCTTTAAAGTTAAAACGCCCCACGTAACCGCGCGATGGCACTTCATAGTTGCCTACTTTGATCATGTCGTAGCCGTCAGAAATTTGCTCCCAAACAGTTTTTGAGCCATCCAGCTCATCGCGCTGTTGGTCAACGCTGGCCAGCTTGACGCTTTCGCCGATAATGATTTCGCCAGAGTCGGGCTGCTCAACACCCATGATCATGCGAAATAATGTTGATTTACCGGCTCCGTTACCACCAATTACGCCAACAATGGCGCCTTTGGGTAGAGAGAAG
The DNA here is from genome assembly GCA_012518175.1 of Gammaproteobacteria bacterium. GTDB lineage: Bacteria > Pseudomonadota > Gammaproteobacteria > Pseudomonadales > Pseudomonadaceae > Denitrificimonas. The sequence goes on from JAAYTE010000074.1 coordinate 2,090, forward strand.
GAAAGGTTGTCAATCAGTACGCGATCACCATAGGCTTTGCTGACGCCGTTCACTTCAATAACTTGGTCGCCTAGGCGCTCACCGGCAGGGATGTAAATTTCGTTGGTTTCGCTGCGCTTTTGGAATTCTTGCGACTGCATTTCTTCAAAGCGGGATAGGCGTGCTTTGGATTTGGCTTGTCGGCCTTTGGCCCCTTGGCGCACCCACTCCAGTTCTGCTTTCATGGCTTTATTGTGGGATGACTCTTGTTTGGCTTCTTGGCTGAGGCGTGCGGCTTTGGCTTCGAGCCATTGTGAGTAGTTGCCTTCAAAGGGGATGCCTTGGCCGCGGTCTAGTTCGAGGATCCAACCGGCGACGTTGTCGAGGAAGTAGCGGTCGTGGGTGATGGCCACGACTGTGCCGGTGAAGTCATGTAGGAAGCGCTCGAGCCAAGCGACGGAGTCGGCATCCAAGTGGTTCGTCGGCTCATCCAGCAGCAGCATGTCCGGTGCGGATAATAATAAGCGGCAGAGGGCGACGCGGCGCTTTTCTCCACCGGATAAGTGTTCAATTTTTGCATCCCAAGCGGGTAGGCGTAGGGCGTCGGCGGCAACTTCTAGTTGGCGTTCGATGTTGTGGCCATCGCTGGCTTGGATGATGGCTTCTAGTTTGGCTTGTTCGCTGGCGAGGGCATCAAAGTCGGCATCGGGTTCGGCGTAGGCTGCGTAGACTTCGTCGAGGCGTGTTTGTGCTGCTTTGATTTCGCTGAGGGCTTCTTCAACGATTTCGCGTACGGTTTTTTCTGGGTCAAGCTGTGGTTCTTGTGGTAAGTAGCCGATGTTTAAGCCTGGCATGGCGCGTGCTTCGCCGTTAAATTCGGTGTCTACGCCGGCCATGATGCGCAGTAGGGTGGATTTGCCTGAGCCGTTTAAGCCTAATACGCCAATTTTTGCGCCGGGGAAAAAGGACAGTGAGATGTCTTTTAGGATTTCGCGCTTAGGTGGCACAACTTTGCCGAGGCGATGCATGGTAAAAACGTAAGAACCTGTTTGTCCGCTTTTGTTATCTTTTGACATGGGCTACCTGATTGGTTAGGGGGAGGTCGGGGCTTGCTGCGAGTGCGCGTTAAGTCCCTCGTCGAATGCGCTGATTGTAGCGTTTTATAGATAAATTAGCAGCCTTGTCTGGGGCGCCTTGCGCATACGTTGCTTAGTCAGGATCTTTAGTGATTATCAGAAAAACACAGTGGTGTATGCCGCGCTGCAGATTAAGCAAATGAGTCGTACTGCGGGCTTGAGCAGTTTGCTGATGGTTGAGCAGCGCCTCGCTGGTGCTGCGGCTAGCGTAGCCATGGACGGCGTAGCGCCCGAATTGGGTCAGGATGACCCATTGAGGGAAGAGCAGCATCAGCGAGGTGCGCTTTGCGCATACGTTGCTAGGCTAGGATCTTTAGTGAATATCAGAAACGCACAGTGGTGTATGCCGCGCTGCAGCATTGCTGTTTGTCCGTCGATGAACCCATCCGGGGTTCAACTCCGGCGCTGCGCCATCCTTGGCTTCGCTTATCACAGCAACCCTGCAGCACGGATTAAGCCTATGTATGTTTTGCATGATTGCAGTA
>JAAYTE010000075.1 GCA_012518175.1 Gammaproteobacteria bacterium
AAACCCCACTTGGAGCAAGACCAAATAGGGATCCATTAGGCGTGGCCCGCGCTGGATCCGGGTAGGTTGCTTGAGGTCGTCAGTGATGGCGATCCTAGAGGAATGACTGTTCACGACAAAACCCGGCTTATAGATCGACTCTCCACCCTTTTATCTGACCAGCGACCGTTGGTCAGAGGATAAAAAGCCCAGCTCTTAATGAAACACTTTAACTTGTGCAGTTAAGGTGCTCGTTTGTATGCGGTTATTTTTATTGTTCCCTTGTCGCGTAGAAACAGAATGAGTTAACCACTGCTAAGTTACAGACTTATATGGGTTTTCTTGTGTTTATAGCTTGACGCTGGGTGGCTCTGATTTCTATAGTGTGCATAAGTGGCATGAAGTGGGAAAAAGTGGGTTTTTCTACTGGAGTACTGCATAATATAGGGGCATAGCCGTGTTTCGCGGATCAAGCGCTATTAATCTTGACGCCAAAGGGCGCCTTGCGATGCCGAGTCGGTATCGGGAGGAGCTGATTGAACGTTGTGAAGGTCAGTTGGTGATTACCATCGACCTTGCTGATCCGTGCCTATGTATTTATCCCTTGCCTGACTGGGAAAGAATTGAAGCCCAGCTCAGTCAAATGCCATCTCTACGTCCAGAAACCCGTCAACTTAACCGATTGTTGATCGGTAGTGCAGTTGATTTGGAACTGGATAGTAGTGGCCGCCTGTTGATTCCTGCGCGTTTGCGCGAACAGGCAGGTTTAGCTAAGCAGGTCATGCTAGTAGGGCAGTTGAATAAGTTTCAGCTGTGGGATGAGAAGAAATGGAATGATTTACTCAGCGCTGATCTCGAGGATATTAAAAATCCTGATCACCTACCCGAAGAATTAATGAATCTGGTTTTATAATTATGAGCGAAGCGTTAAGTCACATCACCGTGTTGCTTGATGAGGCGGTTAGTGCCCTCAACGTGCGCCCGGCTGGCTGCTATGTGGACGGCACCTTTGGTCGCGGCGGACACAGTCGACTTATTTTGCAGCAGCTCGCTAGCGCAGGACAGCTGTTAGGTTTTGATAAAGACCCGCTAGCCATCGCCACGGGTCTTGAGCTGCATCAGCAGGATCCGCGTTTTTCTATTGTGCAGCGCAGCTTTGCCGAAATGGATGCGGAGCTTACGCAGCGTCAATTGCTGGGTGCAGTGGATGGTGTACTGCTGGATCTGGGTGTGTCTTCGCCGCAAATTGATGATGCTGAGCGCGGTTTTAGCTTTATGCATGATGGCCCGCTGGATATGCGCATGAACCCTGAGGAGGGGATTAGCGCAGCACAGTGGGTGGCTGAAGTCAGCGCTGAAGAAATGGCCCGGGTCTTTAAAGAGTACGGTGAAGAGCGTTTCGCAAGACGTATGGCTAATGCAGTGGTGGCCCGCCGTGAGCAGCAACCGTTTACCCGCACCGGTGATCTGGCTGCTGTTTTAACTGAGGCTAATCCAGCTTGGGAAAAAGGTAAAAACCCAGCCACCCGCGCTTTCCAAGGTATGCGTATTCATTTAAATAATGAGCTCAGTGACCTTGAAAAGGGGCTAGAGGCAGCAATGGCGGCATTAAAGGTTGGCGGCCGTTTGGTGGTGATTAGTTTCCACTCCTTGGAAGATCGCATTGTTAAGCAGTTTATGCGCCGCTTGGCGAAAGGTGAGGCAGATAACTTGCCGCGTCACTTGCCTATTATCCCAGAGAAATTTGACCCCATTGTGAAGCTCCTGGGCAAGCCGCAATATGCCAGCCCAGCTGAGCTCAAAGCCAATCCACGTGCACGCAGCGCGGTAATGCGTGTGGCGGAGAAGTTACGGTGAGCCGGATTTATGCAAAACCACTACCGCGTTTGAGCGGTATTTTGCTGTTTTTGTTTGTGGCTAATTTGCTTTCAGCGGTGGCGGTTTCGTATGCCTCACATAACAGCCGTAAGTACTTAAATGAGCTGTTTGAGGCAACGCAAATTCGCGATCGAGCCCAGGCTGAGTGGGGGCGTTTTATTTTAGAACAGAGCACCTGGACCGCGCACAACCGTATTGAAACCCTAGCTGTGCAGCAGTTGGGTATGCATATTCCGGAGCCGGCAGCGGTGCGGATGGTGAGCCCATGAAATACTTTAAAGGCATGGAGCACCCATACCGCTTTATTATTATTTTAGTACTGCTGTTTGCTCTAGTGGCTGCTATTGCTTCACGCATCGTGCACTTGCATATTTTTCGGCATGAGTTTTTAGCCATGCAGGGTGATGCGCGAGCGGTACGTCATATCCCTATTCCAGCGCACCGTGGGGTGATTACCGACCGCAATGGTGAGCCGCTGGCGGTGAGTACGCCGGTGCTGACCTTGTGGGCTAACCCTAAAGAATTATTAGCAGATAAGGCACGCTGGCCAGAGTTGGCTAGCGCTTTGGAGCTGCCGCCGGCTGATTTAGCCAAACGCATTGAAAGCAACGCCGCCCGTGAGTTTATGTATTTGGCTCGCGGCTTAACGCCTGAGCGTGGGCAGGCGGTACTGGAGCGTAAAATTGCTGGGGTGTACAGCAAAGAAGAGTTTCGGCGTTTTTACCCTGCCGGGGAAGTGGCTGCGCACCTAGTTGGTTTTACCGATATTGATGAGCATGGTCGCGAAGGGGTAGAGCTGGCGTTTGATGAGTGGCTCACTGGTGTGCCGGGTAAGCGTCAGGTAATTAAAGATCGTCGTGGCGACTTAATTCGTGATGTACAGGTGAAAGAAAATGCCAAGCCTGGCAAACAGTTGGCATTGTCGATTGACTTGCGTTTGCAGTATTTAGCGCACCGCGAGCTGCGTAATGCACTGCTTGAGTTTGAAGCTAAAGCCGGCTCCTTAGTGATGGTGGACGTGCGCACCGGTGAAGTGTTAGCCATGGTTAATCACCCCACTTACAACCCGAACAACCGACGCCAGCTTAATCCGCAAGCAATGCGTAACCGCGCAATGGTGGATGTGTTTGAACCAGGTTCAACAGTTAAACCTTTTTCCATCGCGGCAGCCTTGGGCACTGGCCGCTGGACGCCAGAATCTACGGTGGATACCGGCAATGGCAGCTTTAAAATTGGGCGCTATACCATTCGTGATGTGTCCCGTGGTGGTTTGCTGGACTTGACGGAAATATTGAAAAAATCCAGTAACGTCGCGATCAGTAAAATTGCTTTGGATATTGGGGCACAGCCGGTGTACGCGATGATGCAAAACGTGGGTTTTGGTGCAGATACCGGTCTAAGTTTCCCCGGTGAACGGGTTGGGCAATTACCCATGCACCGGAAGTGGGGACAGGCAGAAACAGCAACTTTGGCTTATGGCTATGGTTTGTCCGTGACTGCCGTGCAGTTGGCCCATGCTTTTGCTGTATTGGCCAATGATGGTCGCAATATTCCGCTCTCGCTCCTGCGTCAAGACCGTGTTCCAGCGGATGGTGTGCAGGTGATGGATGCGCAGATTTCCAAGTCGGTCATGGGCATGTTGCAAGCTGTGGTTGAAGAACCCGGTGGCGGTGGCTCACGAGCGCGAGTGCCGGGTTATCACGTCGGCGGTAAAAGTGGTACCGCGAAAAAATTAGCCAGCGGTGGTGGTTATACCGAAAGCTCCTACCGCTCATTGTTTGCAGGCGTGGCGCCCATTGAAAATCCGCGGGTAGCTGTGGTGGTGGTGATTGATGAGCCAAGTAAAGGCGGATATTACGGTGGTTTGGTGGCCGCCCCAGTGTTTGGTCGCGTGACCGCTGGCGCTTTACGCATGCTCAATGTGCCACCCGATAACTTGCCCACAGAAACACAGACAGCAGTGGTTGACTCTACACAGGGAGGGCGCGGCTAATGGCAATACCTTTAAATAAATTATTCGCGCAAGCGCCGAGTGCCAACTTAATTCGTGAGTTGACCTTAGACAGTCGCAAAGTACGTCCCGGTGATTTGTTTTTAGCTGTGGATGGTCTTGAGCAAGATGGTCGCGATTATATTGGCGATGCGGTGGCCCGTGGTGCTGCAGCGGTAGTTTACGAAGCTGCTGGCGCGCCCGCTATGCAGGACAGTGAAGCTTTATTGCTGCCGGTACATAATTTGCAAGCGCAGTTGTCAGAGATTGCCGGGCGCTTTTATGGCGAGCCAAGCCGTATGTTGCGTGTGGTTGGGGTCACTGGTACCAACGGTAAGACCAGTGTTACCCAGTTGTTAGCACAGGCATCCGACTTACTAGGTCAGCCATGTGGCTTGATCGGCACTCTCGGTAACGGTTTTTATGGCAACTTAGCCAGTGGTCGGTTTACCACACCGGATCCTCTGACTGTGCAAGCCACTCTCGCTGATTTGAAAAATGCAGGCGCTAAAGTGGTGGCCATGGAGGTGTCTTCCCATGGTTTGGCGCAGCAACGCATTAGCGCAGTGACAGTGGCAGTGGCGGTGTTAACTAACTTGACCCGCGATCACCTTGATTATCACGGCTCGATGCAGGCGTATGCGCAAGCTAAAGCCAGTTTGTTTAACTGGCCAGAATTGCGCACGGCAGTATTGAATATTGATGATGAGTTTGGTCGCGAGCTGGCGACACAAACCAGCGCTACACGGGTTATTAGCTATAGCTTAACCGATAGCAGTGCCAGTATTTATTGCCGCAATACCCGCTTTAGTAACAGTGGAATTGAGGCTGAAGTTGTCACCGCACAGGGTGAAGGTAATTTATCCAGCCATTTACTTGGGCGCTTTAATTTAAGTAATTTGCTCGCGGTTATTGGTGCTTTATTAGCGCTGGGGCACTCCCTTGAGCAGGCATTAGCGGTGATCCCCAAACTGCAGAGCCCAGCAGGGCGCATGCAAGTGTTGGGTGGTGCTCAATGCCCAGCGGTGGTGGTGGACTACGCCCATACTCCTGATGCTTTAGAGCAGGTGCTAACTGCCTTGCGCCCACATGTTGGCGCTAATGGCCGTCTGTTGTGTTTATTTGGCTGTGGCGGTGAGCGTGACATCGGTAAGCGTGTGCTGATGGCTGAGGTGGCGGAGCGTTTGGCTGATGCGGTGCTGGTCACCGATGACAACCCCCGCGGAGAAGATCCGGCGGCTATTCGGGCTCAGATCTTACAAGGCTTTAGCGCCCAAGCTGCGGTCACTGAAGTGGCTGGACGCGCCGCCGCGATCGCTCAGTTCGTGGCGCAGGCCAATGCGGGTGATGTGATTGTTCTGGCTGGCAAAGGCCACGAGGATTATCAAGAAATTAATCAGCAGCGTGAGCACTTTTCCGATATCGAACAAGCAGAGCAGGCGTTAGCTGCATGGCAGGTGGCGCATGTTTAAACCAATGCAGTTAAGCCAGTTGCTGGCTCCCTTGCAGGGTTCTCTGCACGGTGCAGACGTTGAGTTTAGCGTGCTGGGTACAGACAGCCGCAAAGTGATCCGTGGACAGTTGTTTGTTGCTTTACGCGGTGAGTTCTTTGATGGGCATGATTATTTAGCAGATGTTGCCAAGCGTGGTGCGGCTGCCGCTGTGGTTGAAGAGTTGCAGCCAGAGGTGAATATTGCGCAGATCTGTGTCGCTGATACGCGCCTGGCTTTAGGGCACATAGCCCTGCTGAATCGTCAACAGTTTACTGGCCCAGCTGTTGCGGTGACTGGTTCGAGCGGCAAAACTACAGTTAAAGAAATGCTTGCGAGTATTTGTCGAAGTGCTTTAGGTAGCCAAGCTGTATTGGCCACTCGCGGTAATTTAAATAATGAGTTGGGTGTGCCATTTACCTTGCTCGAACTTAACGGCCAGCATCGCGCGGCAGTGGTTGAGCTGGGCGCTTCACGTCCCGGGGAAATAGCCTACACGGCAGCTTTAGTGCAGCCGCAAGTGGCGGTGATCAGCAATGCTGGCATGGCCCATGCCGGTGAGTTTGGTGGTCCTGAGCATATTATTTTAGCTAAAGGCGAGATTCTGGACGGTTTAACTGCTGCACAGACCGCTGTGCTTAACTTGGATGATCCAGCGTTTGCACAGTGGCGGGCACGCAATAGCCTTTGCCAGGTGCTGAGTTTCTCAACGAAAAATTCAGCAGCTGATATTTACGCCAGTGACATTAATAGCAATGCCCAAGGGCGCATGGGGTTTAACTTACAGGGCGTCGCTGGTGAGTGTTTTATTCAGCTGGCGGTGTTGGGGTTACATAATGTCAGCAATGCCTTGGCCGCGGTGGCTGCAGCCCATGCTTTGGGTATGCCGCTGACTGCTATTCAAGAAGGCCTGGAAAGCATGAAGGCCATATCTGGGCGCAGTGTGGTGCATGAGTGTGCCAATCACGTACAAATCATTGATGACAGCTATAACGCCAATCCAGCATCGATTCGTGCCGCTATTGATGTGCTGCAAACGATGCCAGGGCAGCGGGTGCTAGTGCTCGGCGATATGGGCGAGTTGGGGGCTTGGGCAGAGCAAGAGCACGCTCAAGTCGGTGTCTATGCCAACGGTAAAGTTGATGCGGTTTTTGCGGTTGGGCCACTGATGCAGCACGCCATTGCACAATATTCTGGTGTTTCAGGGCACTTTCTCGCGCAAAACAGTCTGATCGAAGCACTACTCGCGCAAGTGAGTGGTCCTGCAACACTTTTAATTAAAGGTTCACGTGGTGCGGCAATGGAAAACGTTGTTAATGCGCTGCGTACTGGTCTAGGGGATGCACTCTGATGTTGCTTTTATTGGCGGAGTACTTACAGCAGTACTACAAAGGCTTTGCGGTCTTTCAGTACCTGACTCTGCGCGGAGTTTTTGGCGTCATTACAGCTTTGTTGATGTCGCTGTGGTTGGGGCCGAAAATGATCCGTAGCTTACAGCGCTTACAAATTGGTCAGTCGGTGCGCACTGATGGTCCGCAATCACACCTCTCAAAATCAGGTACGCCAACTATGGGTGGTGCGTTGATTTTGGCTTCCATTACCATCAGTACCTTGCTCTGGGCTGATCTTAGCAACCGCTATGTATGGATTGTTTTGCTAGTCACCATTTTATTTGGAGCCATTGGCTGGGTGGATGATTACCGTAAAGTGGTGGAGAAAAACTCCCGTGGTTTGCCCGGTCGCTGGAAATACTTTTGGCAGTCTGTATTTGGTTTGGCTGCGGCCTTAGTGCTGTACTTTACGGCGCAAACCCCAGCAGAAACCGCACTGATTGTGCCGTTCTTAAAAGGTATCAGTATTCCGTTGGGTGCTGGCTTTATTGTGCTGACTTACTTAGTGATCGTGGGCACCAGTAACGCGGTCAACCTCACGGACGGTCTCGACGGCTTAGCGATTCTGCCCACAGTGATGGTGGGTGGTGCTTTAGGTATTTTTGCTTATGTGACCGGTCATGTGACCTTTGCTGAGTACTTGTTTATTCCGTATGTGCCCGGTGTGGGCGAGCTGATTATCTTTTGTGGTGCACTGGTGGGTGCCGGTCTAGGCTTTTTATGGTTCAACACCTATCCCGCACAGGTATTTATGGGTGACGTCGGTGCTTTAGCCTTGGGTGCGGCGCTGGGGACTGTGGCGGTGGTAGTTCGCCAGGAAATCGTGCTGTTTATTATGGGCGGAGTGTTTGTGGTTGAAACACTGTCGGTGGTGATTCAAGTCGCCTCCTTTAAATTAACCGGTAAACGCGTGTTTCGGATGGCACCGATCCATCACCACTTTGAATTGAAAGGTTGGCCAGAGCCACGGGTGATTGTGCGTTTCTGGATTATTACCGTAGTGCTAGTCCTGATTGGACTGGCGACCCTGAAGTTGAGGTAAGACTGGTGCAGAGCAATCGTCAGCAAGCACAGGTCGTGGTCGGCCTGGGTAAAAGTGGTATGTCTCTGGTGCGTTTTTTAGCGCGCCACGGGCAGGCTTTTGCCGTTGCTGACAGCCGTGAGACACCACCAGAGCTCAGTACCTTGCAGCGCGAGTACCCGCAGGTGAGTGTGCATTGTGGTCCATTGTCGGCAGCACAGTTAAGTGCCGCGCAGGTGTTATACGTCAGTCCTGGTTTAGCCTTAAGTACACCGGCACTGCAGGCGGCAATCGCGCAAGGCGTCAGCATCTCTGGGGACATTGATTTGTTTGCTCAATATGCCCGTGCACCCATTGTGGCGATTACCGGCTCTAATGCGAAAAGTACTGTCACCACTTTAGTGGGGCAGATGTTTGCTGCAGCCGGTCTCAAGGTCGCCATTGGCGGTAACTTAGGCGTACCAGCGCTTGACCTGCTGGATGATGCGGTGGATGTGTATGTGATGGAGTTATCCAGCTTTCAGTTGGAAACCACCACTCATCTGCAAGCGCGTGTCGCTGTGTGTTTAAACATCAGTGAAGATCATATGGATCGCTATGACGATCTGCAGGATTATATTGCTGCTAAACAGCGAGTGTTTAACGCTGCCCAGGCGCTGGTAGTAAACCGTGATGATCTGCTCTCGCAGCCTCAGCAAGCGCATACTAGCGTCATTAGTTTTGGCCTGTCGCAACCGGCGGCGGGAGAGTTTGGCTTACGTGAGCACCAAGGTGAAACCTATTTAGCTTATGGGAATGAACTGCTCTTAGCGGTGAGTCGTTTAAAAGTTCGTGGCAGCCACAACTATGCCAATGCTCTGGCCGCTTTGGCCATTGGCGCATCTATGGCACTGCCCATGGCGGCCATGTTGACGGCGCTACAGGCGTTTGCAGGGCTTGAGCACCGTTGCCAGTGGCTGCGCAATAGGCATGGCGTGGATTGGTATAACGACTCCAAGGCCACCAATGTTGGTGCGGCATTAGCAGCCATTGAAGGGCTCGGAGCTGGTAGCTCAGGCAAGCTGGTATTGATTGCTGGTGGCGATGGCAAGGGCGCTGACTTTTCCAGCCTGCAGGCACCTGTAGCGCAGTATTGCCGTGCGGTGATTGTTTTGGGGCGTGATGCCGAGCAGGTTGCACAAGCTTTGGCTGCAGCTGTGCCGATTGAGCGAGTCAGCAGCCTGA
>JAAYTE010000076.1 GCA_012518175.1 Gammaproteobacteria bacterium
CAAGTGATTAAATTTGCCTTAAAGCGTAAGTTCTCAGTGATTTTAGTGGCTGGACAGGCACAGCCGCGACCAAACTTTGCTTGCGTGCAGCTCATTGTCGTACCTAGCGGCCCAGATGCCGCAGATGACTATATTGTCGAGCATGTTGCCGCCAATGAGTTAGTGATTTGCAGCGATATTCCGCTGGCAGATCGCCTGATTAAAAAGCAGGCAATTGCCCTTGATCCACGCGGGGAAGAGTTTACAGAACGCAATATGGGCGACCGTTTAGCCATGCGTAATTTATTCACTGATTTACGTGAGCAAGGACAAATGAGCGGTGGCCAACGGGCCTATGATGAACGCGACAAGCAAGCCTTTGCTAATGCCCTGGATCGGATTTTGACCCGCCTTGCGCGCTTACCCAGTACTACATCAACCGACTAAATACGTACCGGTGCCCACCGCTATTAAATAACCCGCATCGTTATGCAGCTCGGTGCGCACCACCGCAACCTTATTACCGGCACGCAATAAAGTGGCCACCGCATCAAAGCGCTGACCACGCCCAGGCCTTAAGTAATCCACGCGCATATCAATGGTGCCCAGTTTCGATAAGCTCATCATGCGCTCCACTGCGGGAAGCTCTGGAAGGCGCTGAAAAGCACCAATCAACGCCATAGCGCCGCCGGCCACATCCAAAATGGAAGCAATCACGCCACCGTGCAAAATCCCTTGAATATGATTGCCCACCAACTCCTCACGCATCGACACATGCATGCGTACGGCTTCGGTAGATAACGAATCCACCTGAATACCCACCAGATGATTAAAAGGAATTTGATCAAAGAAATACTGCGCCGCCTGCAATAACTCTGGGGCTAACTCTGTTGCGCTCATAAGTGTTGAATCCTACGTTTGCTGCTGCATTGCGGCCTGCAACATTGCTCATACCGCCACAACAGCTTTATTTTTATTATTTAATTGACCCTATAACAGCGCTTGCCCAGCGAGTCAGGCAAACGCTGCATGCTGCTTACTTCACCATGCTGAGTACTTGCGCAACCAACTTATTAATACCCTTTGCGGCTTCGCTCAAGGATTCAGTCAGCATATAAGCCGGCGTAGTAACCAAACGATGGGTTTCATCCACAACAATAGCATCCACCGAGGTGTTTTCATGCTGTGCACCCATTTGCGTAATCACCGCTGCGGTGCTTTCATCGTTACCAATGGTGCAACGTACGCCCGCACCATAGATTTTCGCTGATAGCGCTGGTGAAATACAAATCAAACCCACAGGCTTTTTAGCCTCTTTAAACTGCAAAATCGCCTGTAAAGTGTCTGCTTGTACCGTGCAATCCGCACCTTTACTGGCAAAATCCGATAAGTTGCTGGCCACACCAAAACCGCCGGGTAGAATCAGCGCATCAAAATCTGCGGCCTGCAATTCACGCACATCACGGGACTTACCTCGGGTAATACGTCCCGACTCAACCAACACATTACGCTGTTCGTCCATTGGTTCATTCGTCTGGTGGTTAATAACAGCGGCTTGCTTGATGTCTGGGGCAAAAAACTCCACTTTAGCGCCGTGCTGATCAAGGCTTAATGCCGTCAACACCGTTTCATTAATTTCTGCGCCATCAAAGACACCACATCCAGATAAGATGATCGCTACTTTTTTGCTCATGACGCTCTCCTAATTCATTAAAACAGGCGTTTATTCATACCATGCTGCAGTGTTTTACGCCAATGGGATTGAGCAACGCAAGTCATCTACAATAGTCACTGCAGACAAAGCCTTATCTGCAGCTATAGTTAATAACAGCGGCCAATCCATAGACTGGCGCCGTTAAGTTTGCTGCTGCCCTAGTGAGTAGATATTTAAGTGATTGTTTACATAGCGGAAAAACCCAGTGTTGGTCGCGCCGTAGCGGGCGTATTACCCAAGCCGCATCGTGCTGGTGATGGTTTTATAACTGTTGCCAATGGTGATGTGGTGACCTGGTGCATCGGTCATTTGCTGGAGCAAGCTGAACCCGATGCTTATGACCCAGAGTATAAAAAGTGGCGTAAAGAGCACCTCCCCATAGTGCCCAAGCAGTGGCAGCATCAGGTTAAACCGGCCACGCGCAAGCAGTTGAATGTGGTAAAAAAACTGATTAAGCAAGCCGATGTTTTGGTCAATATGGGCGACCCGGATCGGGTTGGCCAAATTTTGGTCGATGAAGTGATCAACTACAGCGGTGTGTCGAAAGAAAAACGCCTAGCGGCGCAGCGCTGCTTAATTAGCGATATGAACCCCGCAGCCATAAAACGCTCATTAAATGATTTGCGCCGCAATAGCGACTTTATTCCATTGGCCACCTCTGCTTTAGCCCGCGCCCGCGCGGACTGGTTGTACGGCATCAATATGACGCGGCTGTGTACTTTGCAGGGTCAGGCTTCCGGCTATCAAGGAGTGCTCTCGGTGGGGCGGGTGCAAACGCCCATTCTCGGTTTGGTGGTGCATCGCGATCTTGAAATTGAAAATTTTGTCAGCAAGCCTTTTTACGAGGTGTTTATTGAGCTGACCACTGCGCAAAATCAAACCTATATGGCCAAATGGCAACCCAGCGCCGCTTGCGCGCCCTATATGGATGAAGATGGTCGGGTACTGCTGAAAAAGTTAGCCGAAACAGTCTTAAACAAAGTACTCAACCAGCCGGGCACAGTGCTGGCAGTGAGCGAAAGCATCAAGAAGCAAGCCGCACCACTGCCCTATAATCTGTCAACTCTGCAAATTGATGCTTCAAAGCGCTTTAACTTTAATGCGCAAAAGACTCTCGACATCTGCCAAAAGCTTTATGAAACCCACAAGCTCATCACCTACCCACGCTCCGATTGCCGTTATCTACCCAAAGGGCATTACAACGATAAAGACTCAGTGACTCAGGCTATTGCGCAAACCAGCTCGGCACTGGTTAAGGCCGTGCAGCAGGCGGATTTATCCCTGCAATCCAAAGCTTGGAATGACAGTAAAGTCAGCGCACACCACGCCATTATCCCCACCAGCCGCGCACTGGCTGCCAGCCGCTTATCCGCCGATGAGCAAAAAATCTACGAGTTAGTTGCGCGGCAATACCTTATGCAGTTTTATCCGCCTTTTACGTATCAAGAAAAACAAATTGACACTGAAGTGGCTGGTGGTCTGTTTATTAGCCGGCAAAAAGAAGTGCTCAGCCAAGGTTGGAAAGCATTGTTTCCTACACGCCAAAGCCAAGAACACGAGCAAGAGTTTTCTGCGGCAAAATTGCCCAACCTAGCTCAAGGTGACCACGTGCAATGTACCGCTGCTCGTTTAGATGACAAACAAACCAGCCCGCCCAAACACTTTACTGATGCTTCTTTGCTCTCAGCCATGACCGGCATTGCCCGTTATGTGTCTGACCCTGAAATCAAGAAGGTTTTGCGCGACACCGACGGCCTTGGCACCGAAGCCACCCGCGCAGGGATTATTGAGCTGCTATTTAAGCGCGGTTTTTTAAGCAAGCAGGGTAAAGAGATCCGCGCCACCGCAGTGGGTCGACGCTTAGTATTGGCTCTGCCAGAAATCATGGTACGCCCAGATATGACTGCGCATTGGGAATCACAGCTGGAAGCCATTGCGCAAAAGCACATCAGCTATAACCAGTTTATGGCGCCCATGCTCGATGGACTGCACAAGCTCATAGAGCAAGTCAGCCAGATTCGCTTTAGCGGCTTGCAAGGCCA
>JAAYTE010000077.1 GCA_012518175.1 Gammaproteobacteria bacterium
CCAAGATCTTTAGCAGCACCACGAAACGCATCTAAAAATGTTTCTATGCGCGCCTCTTTAGCTCCGCGTACAAAAAACTCACTTAAAACACTTTTAGATAATTTTAATCCGTAGTGAGCAATGGCTAAGGCAATCGCCCAGATCCCAGCCCACTTATGTAGGCGATACATTTTATCTAGGCCGTGCAGTCGTTTTTCCAACCACAGCGGACGCACCGCCAGCAGCATAATCAACGACATCAAGACAAAAGAACCTAAGCCGGTCAGATTAATCAGCTGTTTGCGCCACCACCACACATCCATGGGTGGATTGTGCCCAACCACTGTTAAGCCCCAAACAGCCACAACCAAGATGGCTACAGCGTACATCACCTTTTTCATTTTGATCGCCTCTGAACACGTTATACGCTGCAGTCTAATCTTTGTGCCTTACAGCAACCTTAACTAAGACACTGGAATATTTTCGACTACACTGAATGCACTCATATCACTAGCAAGGATGCTCAATATGTTGCGTACTACTGTATCAATCTGCGCTGGCAGCATGATGCTGCTGATCAATCTATCCGCTGTAGCGGCTTGCCCAACGTGGACTCACACTCAAGCCGAGCAAGAAATCAGCACTTTACAGCAGCGCCTTGCCGCTTGGGATCGCAGCTATCACCGTGACGCCACCTCGCCTATTGCTGACGAACTCTACGATCAAGCCCGTGCACAATTACAGCTCTGGCAAACGTGCTTTACCCCTGCTGCTGCGCCGGAGCCGGCCGCCACTGCCCTGCAGTCAGCACGGGGCAGTCAACCGCTACCTTTTAGTCAAATGGGTTTAAGCAAACTCAGTGAAACGCAATTACATGACTGGATGCAGCAACGTGCAGATTTATGGGCGCAACCAAAAGTGGACGGAGTGGCAGTGACCTTGGTGTACAGCCACGGCCAACTCAAACAAGTACTCAGCCGTGGTGACGGCTTAACCGGACAAAACTGGTTAAAGCATGCACAAGCTATTGCTGCGATCCCCAAGCAACTGGCGACGCAACGCAAGCACATAACCCTACAAGGCGAGCTGTATTTAAAACAGCCGCGACATATTCAGCAGCGTGATGGTGGTAGCAGCGCTCGCAGCCAAGTTGCTGGGCTGCTCAATCGCAAGCAACTGAAAACGAGCGATGGAAATACAATTGGTCTATTTGTTTGGGAGTGGCCCGATGGCCCAGCGAGCATGCCCGAGCGCCTAAGCACACTGCAGGATTTGGGCTTTAATGACAGTGGCAATTATAGCCAACCCATTCACAACTTAGCCGAAGCTAAACACTGGCGCGATTATTGGTATCGCACAGAGCTGCCCTTTGCCAGTGATGGTTTAGTCATTAAGCAGAGTACGCGCAACATTCAACATGCCCGCAGCACTTATCCACCATTTTGGGCAGTGGCGTTAAAATACCCGCTGCAACAAGCGCTCACTTCGGTTACCGATGTCACATTTAACATTGGCCGCAGTGGCCGCATTACGCCTATCGCGCATGTGCAGGCGGTCAGTCTCGATGACAAGATCATTCGCAAAGTGAGCC
>JAAYTE010000078.1 GCA_012518175.1 Gammaproteobacteria bacterium
AAATTCAACAGCAGTCCAGACCGCAGCATTGGTATTTATAGCGTAGACAGTGGCTTGTACTTCGACCGCGAGACTCAATGGTCCGGAACAAACTACCGTCAAACCTTAGAGCCGCGCTTGTTCTATCTGTACGTGCCCAATGAGGACCAAACTGATTTACCGCTGTTTGATACCAGTGAAATGCAGTTCAGCTATGCCAGCTTATTCCGGGACAACCGCTTCAGTGGCCATGACCGCATTGGCGATGCCAATCAAGTCTCACTCGGCTTAACCAGTCGCTGGTTAGATGACAGCGGCTTTGAGCGTCAGCGTATTAGTTTTGGTCAGGCCTATTACTTCTCCGACCGTAAAGTTTTACTTTCTGGCACTGACTATAAAAAAGTTGCTGCCAATACCAGCTCCCGCTCGCCATACGCAAGTGAATACATGTTCCAATTTAACCGCGAGTGGCGTGTTAATGCTGACTTGATGTGGGACCCAGATACACACCGCACCCGCTCTGGTAGTGCCATGTTCCACTATCAATCGCAACAAGATTTAAACAAGATTGTGAACTTCGGCTACCGCTACCGCAATGACACCCTGCACCTCAACGATGACGGCATCTGGGTTACTGGCAGTACTGACTATGTTGATAAAAACGGTAGAATTTACAAAGACTTCTACAAAATCGAACAAACCGATGCCTCATTTATGTGGCCAGTTATGCCGCAATGGAGCGTTATTGGTCGCTGGCAGTTTGACTACAACCGCAACAGCACCTTAGAAGCCTTTGGTGGCTTTGAGTATGACAGCTGCTGCTGGAAGCTGCGCCTCATCAACCGCTACTGGGTTGACTATGATGAGCGCAACATGTCGCCGCTCGACAACCGCAAAGGTGATCACGGGGTATTCCTGCAGATCGTCCTTAAAGGTTTAGGTGGTGTAACCGGTAACAAAGTAGAGACATTCCTCGATGAAGGCATCCAAGGCTACCGTGAACGTGAAAACAATGCTTATTAAACCTCTATCCGCGATCATCCTCGCCAGCAGCTTGCTGGCAGGCACTGTAATCGCAGCAGAACAACCATTGGACCGTGTGGCAGCTATTGTCGATAACGACATTGTCATGCACAGCCAATACCAAACACGCCTCAAGGAAGTGCAGCAAACCATCAACAAGCGCGGAGTTGAATTACCGCCAGAAGATGTTTTGCGTCAGCAAGTCATGGAACGCTTGATCATTGATGCTATTCAACTGCAAATGGCGGAACGCTCTGGAATTCGCGTCAGCGATGAAGAACTCAGTGATGCCATGGCCACCATTGCCGAGCGCAACGGCTTAACTCAGGCAGAGTTTGAGCAAGCCTTAGCTGCGGATGGTTTAAGCCTAGACGATGCACAAGAGCAGATCCGTCAAGAAATGACCATCAGCCGTGTCCGTCAATACCGTGTTGCAGAGCGTATTCAGGTGACTGATCAGGAAGTACAAAACTTCTTAGCCTCAGATCTTGGTAAAATGCAGCTCGCAGAAGAATACCTGCTATCGAACATTTTGGTTCCAGTGCCCGACGGAGCCACCAGTGATGATCTAGCACAAGCACAAAAAACCGTAGAGACAATTGTTGCGCAGTTGGAAGATGGTGCAGACTTTGCTCAATTGGCCATGACCTACTCCGCCAGTGAAAACGCTTTAGAAGGCGGTGACATGGGTTGGCGTAAAGCTGGGCAGTTACCACCGCCTTTTGACCGTTTATTGGCCTCCATGGCCGTAGGCCAAGTCACTCAGCCGTCACGTACTGCTGGCGGCATTATTATGCTCAAACTGCAAGATAAACGCGGCGATGAAGCAGTCTACCGCGATGAAGTGCATGTGCGTCATATTCTGCTCAAACCAAGTGAAATTCGCAGCCCAGCGGCCACCCAGCAACTGGCCACCCGCTTACATGAACGCTTACGCAGCGGCGAAGATTTTGCCACCCTGGCCAAACAGTTCTCTGAAGACCCAGGCTCTGCGCGCAATGGCGGTGACTTAGACTGGATTGATCCAAACTCCCTAGTGCCAGCCTTCCGTGAGGAAATGGCGCGCACAGAAATCGGCCAACTTTCGCAGCCCTTTGAAAGCCAATTTGGTTGGCACGTACTGCAAGTCATGGATCGCCGCAGTACCGATAGCAGCGAACAAATGCGTGAACAACAAGCCGTTAACCTACTGCGCAACCGTAAGTACGATGAAGAACTGCAAACATGGTTACGTCAGATCCGTGACGAAGCCTATGTGGAGATTAAAGACATATGACTTTGCGTTTTGCTTTAACACCCGGTGAACCTGCTGGTATTGGTCCCGACTTATGTTTGATGCTGGCTCATGAAGTGCAGCCTTACCCAGTTATTGCTATTACTAATCGCCAGCTGCTCAGCGAGCGTGCTCTGCAACTGGGCTTACAAGTACAACTGCTCGATGTAGAGCCGGGCGCTTGGCCTGATAAACCCGCGCCAGCCGACAGCCTGTATGTCTGGGATACACCCCTGTATGAGCCAGTGACTGCTGGCCAACTGAATCAAGCGAATGCGCAACATGTACTGGAAACATTAACCCGCGCAGGCCAAGGCTGCTTAGATGGCACTTTCAGCGCGATGATCACCGCACCGGTACACAAAGGCATCATTAATGATGCGGGTGTGCCATTTTCCGGTCACACTGAGTTTCTCCAAGAGCTGACTCAAGCACCGCAAGTGGTCATGATGCTGGCTACCCACGGTTTACGGGTTGCTCTAGTCACTACTCACCTGCCCTTACGTGAAGTCGCTGATGCCATTACCAGTGAGCGCATCGAAACCATTACACGTATTTTGCATGCTGAATTACAGCAAAAATTTGCTATTAAAAAGCCGCGCATTCTCGTCTGCGGCCTCAACCCCCACGCCGGCGAAGATGGCCACTTAGGGCGTGAGGAGTTGGATATCATTGAGCCCAAACTGGATGCGCTGCGTGCGGAAGGCATGGACTTAATTGGCCCCCTACCAGCAGATACCTTATTCACCCCGCACAACCTGAAACAGTGTGATGCGGTCTTAGCCATGTATCACGACCAAGGCTTACCAGTGCTCAAGCACCGCGGCTTTGGTGCGGCAGTCAACATTACCCTTGGTATGCCGATTATTCGCACCTCTGTGGATCACGGCACAGCGCTGGACTTAGCCGGCACTGGTGAGATTGATACGGGCAGCTTACACATCGCCCTAGAAACCGCCTATCAAATGGCGGCAAGTAAACCAGAGCAGTAGTCATAAAGCACAACGCCAGCTAATCGACATTGGCTGGCGTTGTGCTTTACCCCAGTTAACCCGTTAGTCGCGCTTGCGTAAGCGGTACTGCGCCGGCACCTGATCAATTCCCTTAATCGTCACGTCCAAATTTTTCCACAAACCATCTTTAATGCCGTACACACAGCCATAAATGGATAGCTTTTGCCCACGGTGCCAAGCATTTTGCACAATAGCGGTGTGACTGACATTGGCGACCTGCGCAATAGCATTGAGCTCACATAAGCGATCAACGCGCTCTTCTTCTGTGGCCAGCTTCGACAGCTCTTCATAGTGTTCATAATGCAAATCACGAATACCGCGCAACCAAGCATCAGTTAAACCCACCTGCTTGTCCTGCATCGCCGCGCGCACGCCACCACAACCATAGTGACCAGTGACCAGAATGTGCTTAACTTTTAGCACATCAACGGCGTATTGAATCACTGACAAACAGTTCAGATCCGTGTGCAACACCACATTACCAACATTGCGGTGCACAAATAAATCCCCTGGTAGCATGCCCACGATTTCATTGGCCGGAACTCGAGCATCAGAGCAACCAATCCATAAATATTCTGGTGCTTGTTGCTTGGCTAGCTTTTCAAAAAAAGTAGGGTCATCTTTTTTGATTGACTCAGACCATTGGACATTATTATCAAACAGCTGTTGTAATTCAGGCATAGCTTCCTCAGTTATATCGTCTTACTTATACAAGTATCTGCAGTTTGACAAAATTTCGACCGCTGCAGTCACACATTATTTATAGCTACTGATGGTCTGCAAATAATGTGCACACCATCACCAGAGCATCTTCATGCCCAGCCGGGGCTGGGTAATAGTCGCGGCGGCGGCCAATCTCATTAAAACCATAACGCTCATACAAACGATAAGCCGACTGGTTAGAAGCGCGCAGCTCTAAGAAACACTCCACGCAGCCACGCTGACTAGCACGCTGCATCAGATGCTCCAGTAACTGTAAGCCTAAGCCTTGGCCCTGTTCGCTGACGGCAATGGCGATATTCAACAAATGCGCCTCATCCAGCACCTGACTGATGACCCCATGCCCCACATGACGCTCATCCACATACAGCATCCAGCATTCATAACTGTGCAACGCATCGACATACAGTTTGCGCGTCCACGGATGGGTAAAGGCCTGTTGCTCAAGAGCGAGTACGGAATCTAAGTCTTTTTCCTGCATCAAGCGCAAGCTAATTTTAGCCATCATTTTCTACCTGCCAGAGTGAGCGTACCGCGCACATGCTGCGCCAAATGTCCCGTTTAAGGAGAGGCTGCTCCAGCACCTGCTCCAAGCCAGGTAGACTCCATACTTGGGTCGCGCCAGAGAAGTCCTGCAGGCTATACAAGGGAGCCTCGTCTATAGCATTGGCGAAGCGCACTGCTTGCTTACCCAGCAACCAAATGCAGGCTGTGGGTGCGCTTTGCAGCTCAACATTTAATAAGTCGCGTACGCATGCCCGTGCTGCGGTGGCATTTTGCTCGTGCATTAAATTACCTGTAAGCAACAATGGCCAAGTAATGGGCGTACCTTGACGCATAAAACTGGGCTTGTCGGTTAAGCCCGCCGCGCGCAACATATCTTTAAGTAATTGATAGTCAGGATCACGGCTTTGAAACGGCTCACCAGTAGGTAAATCCACTAGCACTAAACAGTTGTCTGCCCGCAACAATTGCAAGGCAAAGCGCGGGATGGGCTCAGCAGGTGCTAGCACTGCGGCCTCGACTGCAGGAGTAGCAGGAGTAGGGTCCGCAGCGGCGGCCACCACCGGCTTAACCGCTGCTTTAGCAGGTTGCGCAGCTTGCAGCGCAGCTAGTTTCTCATGTACCGAAACATACACCTCACCACGGGGGCGCGTTACTGGATTATTACTCGGTGCGGCAGTGGCTGTAATTTTAGCCCTAGACTGGGCAGCAGCACTCGGCTCGACTGCCACACAGTCTTCAGGCTGCCACTGCAGTAAGTACTCACGAGAAGCAGCAGCATTGACTAGCTGCTGACGCGGCAACCAGACCTCCAACTGCATTGCCTGCAGCATGGCCTGGCGGCGTACCTCTTGATCATGCATTAAGCTCATTGGGTTGATCACACACCGTCAACCTGTGGGTGTGCTTTAGTCGTACTCACCTGCATCAAGTTCAAGGCATTGAGATAGGCTTTGGCTGAAGCAATCACGATATCGGTATCGGCACCATTACCATTGACGATACGGCCACCACGCTCCAAACGCACCGTCACTTCACCTTGTGAGTCGGTACCTTGAGTAATAGCGTTGACTGAGTACAGCTGTAAGGTAGCGCCAGATTGCGCAACTTTCTCAATGGCTTTGAACGCAGCATCGACCGGGCCTGAGCCTTGCTCATCAGCGGCAACTTCTTTGCCATCAATACCTAGCACAAGGTGCGCATGGGGCACTTCGCCGGTTTTACTGGCCACCTCTAGGCTGACTAACTTATACATCTCTGGGGTTTTTTCAGATAATGTTTCTGACACCAGCGCTTGTAGGTCTTCATCAAAAATCTCATGCTTTTTATCGGCTAAATCTTTAAAGCGCGCAAAAGCTGCGTTGAGTTCTGTTTCGCTGGCTAACTCAATGCCCAGCTCTAATAAGCGGCTGCGGAATGCGCTGCGGCCTGAGTGTTTGCCCATGACCATTTTATTGGCATGCCAACCGACATCTTCTGCAGCCATAATTTCATAGGTCTCGCGGTGCTTAAGCACGCCATCTTGGTGAATCCCTGACTCGTGGGCAAAAGCATTGGCTCCGACAATGGCCTTGTTGGGCTGCACTGGGAAACCGGTAATGCCAGACACCATGCGCGACACGCTGAGAATATGCGGCGTATCAATATTGGTGTGCACGCCTAATAAGTCCTGACGGGTTTTGATCGCCATGACGATTTCTTCCAGCGCCGCATTACCCGCACGTTCACCCAAACCATTGATCGTACACTCAACTTGACGGGCGCCAGCCACCACTGCCGCTAAGGAGTTGGCGACGGCCAAACCTAAATCGTTGTGACAGTGCACCGAGAAAATCGCTTTATCAGCATTGGGTACACGATTAATCAGCTCACTGATCAAGTTGGCATACTCGTGGGGGATGGCATAACCAACGGTATCAGGGATATTAATGGTGCGGGCGCCGGCATCAATCGCAGCTTCTACAATGCGGCAAAGGAAATCAATTTCAGAGCGACCGGCATCTTCACAGGAAAACTCAACATCAGCACACAGGTTGCGCGCTTTTTTAATTGCACGGACTGCTTGCTCGACCACTTGATCCGGCTGCATGCGCAATTTGTGCTGCATATGAATCGGGCTGGTGGCGATAAAAGTGTGAATACGACCCGAGTTTGCACCGGCTAACGCTTCAGCAGCACGCTCAATATCAGCATCTAAAGCGCGTGCCAAACTACAAATGGTGCTGTCTTGAATGGTATCGGCAATACTTTTTACTGCATCAAAATCACCTGGACTGGCAATGGCAAAACCCGCTTCAATCACATCCACACGCATGCGCTCAAGGGCTTTAGCAATGCGCAGCTTTTCTTCTTTGGTCATTGAAGCGCCGGGGCTTTGCTCACCATCACGCAAAGTAGTATCAAAAATAATAACGCGATCACTGCTGCTCATTGTCTTCTCCTGAAGGCTGCCACACGGGTAAGGGCAGTTAAACTCGAGTTTTTGCGCCACTGCAGGTGTGCACAAAACACTTTATAAGGTAGGTCTAGGTACAGATTAATACTGACTTGCACCAAGGTCTAGCGGCAATTCGTAGTAGCCCGCAGGCGCGCCAGCACCGCAGCTGCGGTGCCTCTAAGGTGCTGACTGATGCTCAGCTAGCTGTACTTGAATAATATCCAGCAAACGCTGCAAAGCGCCTTGGTTACGCTGCAAAACCTGTTGCGCAGCGCGGCACATTTTTTCTGCATGTGCGTGACTGCTCCATAAGCGCGCCACTGCTTGCGCCAGCTGCGGGCTATCGGCAACCGTTTGCAATCCGCCTGCTTCGCGCAATTGCTCGGCAATCTCTAAAAAATTGAAATAATGCGGCCCGGTCAGCGTGGGTTTAGCTAAAGCCACTGGCTCCAACATATTGTGCCCGCCATGTTTAATTAAGCTACCGCCCACCAGTGCGACATCGGCCAGCGCATAGAGAAACATCAATTCGCCCATGGTGTCGCCGAGTAAGACCTGCTGCTCTGCAGTGACTCGCGCACCAGTGGAGCGACGTTGCACGCGCATACCCTGCTCGACACACAAAGTATAAACAGACTCAAAACGTTCAGGATGGCGTGGCACTAGAATCAATAAGGCTTTAGGAAAGAGCTTGAGTAACTGTTGATGCGCGGCTAACACCAAGGCATCTTCGCCCTCATGGGTACTGGCAGCAATCCAAATCGGACGCTGACTGGCCTGCCATTGCTCGCGCAGTGTCTGCGCCTGCTCGGGTAAGCCCTCGGCGACTTGCTGATCATATTTAATCGAACCAGTAACCATCACCGCATCTGCTCGCGCGCCCAGTTCAGTAAAACGCTGGGCTTCAATTGCACTCTGCACGGCCAGCGCGCTGATCTGCTTGAGCATCGGTGCGACTAGCTTGGGAAAGCGCCCATAGCCGCGTGCCGAACGTTCGGATAAACGGCCATTGGCCAACACCACGGGAATCTTTAATCGCGCACACTGATTAATATGGTTCGGCCACAGCTCGGTTTCCATCACTATGGCTAGACGGGGCTGTAAACGCTTTAAAAAGCGTTTGCTTGCCAAAGGTAAATCGTAAGGCAAATAACAATGCTGTACGCTATCGCCAAATAGACTTTGAATACGCTCAGAGCCGGTCGGCGTCATGCAAGTCACAGTAATGGGTAAATCTGGATACTGTTGCTGTAGCGCTTTAACCACTGGGGCAGCGGCAATGCTTTCACCGACTGACACCGCATGCAGCCAAATACCACCCTGCTTGAACTCGGGCAAAGTTACGGCAAAGCGCTCGCCAATGCGTTTCGCATACGCCGGTGCTTTTCTGGAACGCAGCCACAAGCGCACGGCAATCACCGGCACCGCCAGATACAGTAGCAAGGTATATAGAGTTCTATTCATAGCAGCAAAGTTTAGCAAAGGCGCAGCGATAATACTGCGCTCGGTTATACTGCTCACTTATTTTTTGCGAGAGGCGCTTATGTCACTCACCTTAAACACTGACATTGCCATCATCGGCGGCGGCATTGCCGGGCTCTGGCTCAACGCGCAATTGCGCCAGCAGGGCTTTAATACGCTACTGATTGAGCACAATACGCTGGGCGGCGGGCAATCGGTGAAGTCACAAGGCATCATTCATGGTGGCGCTAAATATGCGCTGCATGGTGCGCTAACCGGCTCATCCGAAGCCATTGCCGATATGCCGGAACGCTGGCGTAAAGCCTTACAGGGCGAAGGCGAATTGGATTTACGCGGCGTGCGTTTACTGTCCGATGCGCACTACTTATGGTCGCCCGGCTCGATTGCCGGCAATCTGACCAGCTTTTTTGCCAGTAAAGCGATGCGGGGTCGGGTGGATCAAGTCAAAGGGCAACAGCTGCCCGCCGCTTTGCAACATAAAGACTTCAAAGGCCGCGTCTATCGCTTGGCTGAGTTGGTGCTAGACGTACCCAGTCTGGTGCAGCGTTTAGCCGACTTGGCTGGCGATAGTCTGTTGCAGGCGCAAACAATCACCCCACGCTACGCCAATCAGCAATTGGTTGGCGTGCAAGCAGATAACTACAGCATCAATGCGCAGCGTGTGGTGTTGTGTGCCGGCAGCGGCAACCAAGACTTACTGCAAGCCTTTGCCCTAAGTAAACCAGAACAACAGCTGCGGCCCTTACATATGGTTATGGCCAAAGGCCCAGCGTTATTACCTTTATACGCACACTGCCTCGGTGGCGGCAGCAAACCACGGATCACAGTCACCACCCATCCAGCCGCCGATGGCCGGTGGGTGTGGTATTTGGGCGGTAATCTTGCCGAAGCTGACGGCGTGGCGCGCTCCGAGCCACAACAAATTGCCGCGGCGCAAGCCGAGGTGGCGCAATTGCTACCTTGGGTAAATCAAGAGGCCACGCAATGGGCAACTTTGCGTGTCGATCGTGCGGAACCTGTGCAGTCAGGCTTGGTGCGTCCCGATAACGCTTTTGTTACTGAGCAAGGCTCATTACTAGTGGGCTGGCCAACTAAACTAGCATTGGCGCCTGACTTTAGTGACCGTATCTGCAAGCTGTTAGCCCGAGATGGCATTCAACCCAGCAGCAAGCAAAGCTATCCAGACTTACCGCGACCGCGTGTTGCACAACCAATTTGGGAGAACGCATTTAATGACCCTGCATGACTTTCATCGTCCACTGGGCAAAACGGGTTTTAAGGTTTCACCGCTGGGTTTAGGTACCGTCAAACTCGGCCGTGATCAAGGGGTTAAATACCCCAATGGTTTTACTATTCCCGACGATAAGCACGCTTTAGCCCTGCTCAATCAAGCGCGCGACCTGGGCATTAACTTATTGGATACCGCGCCAGCCTATGGCATCAGTGAAGAGCGCCTAGGCTATTTACTGCAAGGCCAGCGCGATGACTGGATAATTGTCAGTAAGGTTGGCGAAGAGTTTATCGAGGGCGAATCAGCCTTTGATTTTTCTGCAGCGCACACACGCTTCTCGGTAGACCGCAGCTTGCAGCGTCTACGCACTGATCATATTGAGTTGGTTTTAGTGCATTCCAATGGCGATGATGTGGCTATTTTGCAGCACGAAGAGGTCTACGACACCCTCGCGGCACTAAAACAGGAAGGCAAAATTGGTGGTTTTGGCTTTTCTGGAAAAACCTCAGAAGGCGGCATCCTCGCGTTAGAACAAGGTGACTGCGCGATGGTCACCTACAATTTTAATGAACGTGATGAGTTGCCCGTGATCGACTATGCCGGCCAACACAACAAAGGCATTCTGATTAAGAAAGCCTTAGCCAGTGGGCACATCTGCCTAGCGGATGGGATTGACCCTGTGCAGGCTAGCTTTTCCCTGATTTTTGCTCACCCTGCTGTCACCAGCGCCATTGTTGGCACTATCACCCCTCAACACCTACAAAGTAATGCGGCCTGCGTGGCTGAGATTTTGCGTCAACAGGCTAAAAGATAAGCCCTATGCAGCTGGGCTGAATTATCGATCAAGCCCAGCCACAGCGAGTCAATTTATTCGCTACGGATTTTCTCAACAATGGCAGTGGTTGAGCTGTTATCCACTAAACCCAACACCCGCACTTCACCACCATAGGCGTAAACCAACTCAGCACCGACCACCTGATCCACACCGTAATCGCCGCCTTTAACTAAAATGTCGGGCTTGAGCAAGGTGATCAGACTTTCTGGGGTGTCTTCACTGAAGCTCACCACCCAATCCACCGCACCTAAACCAGCAAGCACCGCCATACGTCGATC
Source organism: Gammaproteobacteria bacterium (assembly GCA_012518175.1). Classification (GTDB taxonomy): domain Bacteria; phylum Pseudomonadota; class Gammaproteobacteria; order Pseudomonadales; family Pseudomonadaceae; genus Denitrificimonas. The sequence continues at coordinate 10,776 of JAAYTE010000078.1, forward strand.
GATGGCATTAATCGGTCGACCAGAACCTTTTAAACGCGTCACCGAGGCATCACCATTGACCGCCACAATCAAACGGTCGCCTTGCTCACGGGCTTGTTCTAAATAACTGACGTGCCCAGCATGCAAAATATCAAAGCAACCATTGGTAAAGACCACACGCTCACCTTGCGCCTTGGCATCTTCCACCGCAGCTTGTAACTGCTGCAAACTGAGCACCCCGCGTTCAGCTCCTTCTTCACGCTGCAAAGCCCGACGCAACTCCGGCGCACTGATAGTGGCAGTGCCCAGCTTACCCACCACAATACCAGCAGCCAAATTAGCCAAGGTCATCGCCTGCGGTAAGTTTTCACCGGCAGCCAAGGCAGCGGCCAAAGTGGAAATCACGGTATCGCCGGCTCCCGTCACATCAAATACTTCACGGGCTCGAGCGGGCAAGTGCAAAGCGGCAACGTCATTGCGTAACAAGGTCATACCTTGCTCACCACGAGTAATTAATAAAGCATCCAGTTGCAAATCTTTGAGCATTGCGGAGCCACGCTGCATTAACTGCGCTTCATCTGCACAAGGCCCAGCAACTGCTTCAAACTCGGCCATATTGGGCGTCAATAAAGTTGCACCACGATAAATAGAAAAATCTGTACCCTTGGGGTCAGCAAGCACAGCAACCCCACGCTGTTTAGCCGCCTGCAGCAAAGCTTGATGGTTACGGATAGTACCCTTGCCGTAATCAGACATGACCATCACTTTGACACCATCGAGTGCCGCCTCAACTTCAGCTAATAGCGCGTCAGTATCGGTTGCGAAAGTTTCTTCAAAATCCATCCGCAACAGTTGCTGCTGACGGCTCATTGCACGCAACTTCACAATAGTGGGTTGCCCAGCGCTGCGCAGAAAATGGGTGTTGACCCCCACTGAGTGCAGCTGCTCTGTCAATGCATCAGCAGCTTCATCAGCGCCGGTGACGCCAATTAACTGCACTGGCGCACCTAAAGCAGCAATATTGAGGGCCACGTTAGCAGCGCCGCCAGGGCGGTCTTCAGTCCGCGTCACCTTCACTACAGGTACCGGTGCTTCTGGGGAAATGCGCGTAGTGCTGCCGTACCAATAGCGATCCAACATAACATCCCCAACCACCAACACTGGGGCTTGGGCAAATGGCGGCAATGGTGACTTCATAGCTACTTCAACCTTATAAAAATTTTGCCAATGATAACATGCCAAACTTTAGCG
>JAAYTE010000009.1 GCA_012518175.1 Gammaproteobacteria bacterium
CCAGCTAAACACGGGCGCAGTCAAGATGAAACAGATCCGCTGTTTGCCGCCCGCAGTGCAGAAGTCACTTCGTTATGGTGTTTGCAGGTTACTGAGTAAGTTTTTGCTTCTGGTTTTTTTATTTTAGATAAGCCATTGTCGTGTTTCGCCGAGCTGTGTTTTTATGGGTTGGACGGCGCTGGATTACTCTTTTTCAATAAGGATGAGCATGACAAATACGAGCCAAACTGTTGCGCAACTCATTGTGCGCTGCCTAGAGCAAGAAGGTGTTGAATACGTTTTCGGTATTCCCGGTGAAGAGAATATTCGTCTGCTACAGGCCATTGAGCAGTCAGAGAAAATCCGCTTTATATTGGTGCGCCATGAACAAGGCGCGGCTTTTATGGCTGATATTTATGGCCGTCTTACCGGCAAGGCGGGTGTCTGTATTGCCACTCTTGGCCCAGGCGCGATTAACTTATTGCTCGGCGTGGCTGATGCACAAACAGACTCATCACCTTTAGTGGCCATCAGTGCCCAGGTTGGCCTCAACCGTATTTATAAAGAATCCCATCAGATTGTCGATTTAGCAGCGATGTTTAAGCCGGTGACGAAATGGGCAGATACCATTTTAAGTAAAGAAGCCGTGCCGGAAATGTTGCGCAAAGCGTTTTCTTTAGCGCAGGCTGAGCGTCCTGGAGCAACCTATTTAGCTGTGCCACAAGATTTGGAAGAGCTTGTGGTGCCGGATACTTTAATCCCTATTCAGCCACCTGCTATAAGTCAAATAGCACCTGTACAGGCGAGCATTGCCGCAGCAGCTGCTTTATTGCGCGGCGCTAAATCACCAGTGATTCTGGCCGGACATGGTGTGGCCCGTGGTGGCCATGCGGAAGCACTGGCAGATTTTGTCGAGCAGTATCAAATCCCCGTTGCTACCACTTTTATGGGTAAAGGTGTGCTCAGCGATCGCAGCCCACATGCCTTGGGTGTGATTGGCTTTATGCGCCATGATTACGAGAACTTTAGCTTTGACGCAGCTGATGTGGTGCTGTGTTTGGGCTATGAGCTGCAAGAGTTTGATCCAGCGCGGATTAATCCAAATAAAGATAAAAAACTCATTCATATCAACACCTTAATGCCCGATACCGATGTGGCGTATATAGCAGAGGTAGCCATCCAAGCGGATATTCAATTGAGCTTAGCGGCGTTAACTGAGCATTTAGGTGATGCGCCTTTGCTGGACTCTGCGCTGGCAGCAAACATCCGCACTTTACGTGAGCAGGAGTTGGCGCAGGGCGCAAGTGACCCGAGCTTTCCGTTAAAACCGCAGCGCATCGTCGCAGATATACGCGCAGTGCTTGGCGATACCGATGTCGTGCTGGCCGATACTGGTGCTATTAAAATGTGGATGTCGCGTTTGTATCCAGCTTATGCGCCTTTGACCTGCGTGGTTTCTAACGGCTTATCCACTATGGCTTTCTCTTTGCCGGGCGCGATCGGTGCACATTTGGCTGATCCCAGTAAAAAAGTGCTGGCAGCCATGGGCGACGGCAGTTTCTTGATGAACTCACAGGAAATCGAAACTGCTGTACGCGAGAAAATTCCGCTGGTTGTTTTGGTTTGGGTGGATCAGAGCTACGGGTTGATTAAATGGAAGATGGATTTAGAGCTGGGTGCGCATAACAGTGTGGATTTCACTAACCCAGACTTTGTGCAATATGCACAAAGCTTTGGTGCCAGTGGGTATCAAATCAACAGTGCTGACGAGTTGCAGCCCACCTTAAGCAAAGCATTGGCCAGCTCTGGGGTAAGCATCATCGCGTGCCCAGTGGACTACGCAGAAAACATCAAACTGACCGACCGTCTCGGTGAGCTGACGATGCAGTTGTAGTAGGTGAACGGCTGTGTCTAGTGGCTGTTATTTCTAGTCGCCGTTCAGCTGGCTAGGCGGGTTTGCTCATGTTAAACCGCCTAGCCGGCAGCGCCATTCAAGCAGCCATTGACCTATGGCAAGGCGCTTTTTGCTTGCTTAGTTAAACTCAATTGATAATGTTGTACATGCGATGTGCAACGGCGTTAAGAGAGGATTTGAGCATGCA
>JAAYTE010000079.1 GCA_012518175.1 Gammaproteobacteria bacterium
CCTCTGGTCTGCAAGGTGTTAGTGAGTTTGCCGTCAATTTTGTTGAAAGTTGGACCAAAGCCCACCGCAACTCGATCAGTTACTTTATAGCTAAAAGTCGGTTGGATACTCATCACCGCAACTTTGCTATACAGGCCATGGCTGCTGCCTTGGAAGCTTTTTTCATAATCACTGATTAAGCCAAATGGTACATACATGCCTAAGCCAAAGTTCCACTTTTCATCAAGAGGCATGGCATAGAAAGCAAAAGGTACATAAGCCCTCGGCACCATATCGCCTTTGCTGCTGCCTGGCGCATCAGTACGAACCTTGCTGATATCCACGTTGGCTTTAACCATGGCAAAACCACCGCTGACTTGCTTGCCGTGGATTTTTGATAAGCCTGCTGGGTTACCGTAAATGGTGCTGGCGTCCAGGGCTGAAGAGGCACGACCGGCGTAGGCAGTACCGGCACCGCTGGCGCTTTGTTCGTTTAAGGCAAGACCGTTAGCCAATAGGCTGCTGCTGGCTAAAGATAAGCCAACGGCGAGGGATGTACGTAAAAAAGGGAAACGCATGTGAGTGCTCCAAGGAATACAAAACTGCGCAACGGTAACAAGCTTTGCTGTAAGAACCAATCCTAGTAAGCGGCTAATTAAGAGGCTTATTGTGTTAAGTGATCTTTTTGTGAATAAAAAAGCTTTATCAGTCAGGGGAGGTGGTTTTGTCAGACAATTGTAGCGCTCAAATACTGCTGGTGGCCGTATGGTTTTCTTATTGTGCTGGTATGGGTGGCAAGGATTAGCGCTGGCTACTGTAAGGCAGCACCCAGCGCTTGAGTTGTTACGGCCAATTACTTAGTTTTCGGTTGGCGGTAAACATCTAGCAATACTTGATCCAGAATGGCTGAAGCACCCCAAGGTTGGGCGTGGTTGATGATGGCCACTACGGCCCAAGCATCACCATTGACATCGCGGCTAAATCCAGCAATAGCGCGGACGTTCTTTAGGGTGCCAGTTTTAATGTGTGCTTGTCCGACTAACTGAGTGTTGCGTAAGCGGCGACGCATGGTGCCATCCATCGCTACGATAGGCAGGGACGAAATAAACTCTGCCGCGTAAGGACTTTTCCAAGCGGCTTCTAGCATTAAACCCAACTGGCGGGCAGTAATGCGCTCTTGACGTGATAAGCCCGAGCCGTTTTCAATAAAAAAGCCGGTGGGCGAGATTTTATTTTTACTCAATAGATTATTAATGACACGGCGTGCTGCTGCGGCATCATCGCTATCAGCAGCAGTACGGTAGCGTGCACCAATGCTCAGAAACAGCTGCTTAGCCATGGTGTTGTTACTGTACTTATTAATATCGCGGATAACCTCGGTGAGGTCAGGTGAATAAGCGCGGACCAACAAGCGGGCATCTTTTGGTGTTTCGCCGAGCATGTCATTGCCTAAAATAGTACCACCCATCTCCTGCCAAATACTGCGCACTACACCAGCGGCATAACGCGGGTGATCAAGGAAGGCTAAGTAGTTTTGGGTGCTGCAGCCTGGGGCAATATGGCCGTTAACAGTCAGCGTCAAAGTATGGCCATCATCTTTTGGCACATAGTTAATTACGGGGCTGTTGCAGTTTTTGGCATTTTTCAGTTTGACGTTGTTGATGATTTCAATGCTGCCAATGGGAGGCTCCATCACCACCTGAGCGCCACTTTCTTCGCCACGCACAATAAAGCGCTGTGACTTAAAGTTCACCAGCAATGAGTCGGGTTCAACCAGGAAAGGTTTGCTTTGATCGTTGCTGTCATCATCGAAAACACTAAGGGGCGGCGGCGCAAAGTGGCTGCGATCAAGAATTAAGTCCCCGGAAATGTGGCGTACACCGTTTGCGCGTAGATCCCTCAATAACAGCCATAAACGCTCCATGTTGAGTTTTGGATCACCACCACCTTTTAGGTAGAGGTTTCCGTTGAGAACACCGTCACGCAAAGTGCCGTCGGTAAAAAACTCAGTTTTCCACTGGAATGCTGGGCCTAATAATTCCAGCGCCGCATAGGTGGTGACCAGTTTCATAGTAGAGGCTGGATTGATCTGTAGGTCAGCATTCATATAAGAGCTTTTCCCCGGGCCACTTAAGGGGATAGTCACTGCAGAAAGCGCTTCGCTATTGATTTTGTTAGCTTTTAAAGCTTTATCAATATTGCCGGATGATAAGGTTTGCCCCAGCGCAGTCACAGGGCTGATAGCTATTGATAAACAGAGCACAGAAAGACTGCTGCGCAGTGCGGGCTGGGTAAAAAAAATGCTATTTGCTGGTTGGTAATGCTTGCGCAGGCGACGTAAAAAAGATCTCAGCACGATACAGGTACCTTTGAAAATACAGCCGATGAATAAGAATTATGCTAACTATTATGCGCTATTCACTGAAAGGAAAGCAGGGCTTGGTGAAAAATGTTTATCGGCAGCCTTTTTGTTGCGTAAAGCTGTTAAGATTCTTCGCCTATTATTGGAGGGTAAGTCATGGCTAAAAATCGTTCGCGTCGCTTGCGTAAAAAATTATGTGTTGATGAGTTTCAGGAGTTGGGCTTTGAGTTGCAGTTAAGCTACCCAGACGACACTGAAGATGCCGCAATTGAAGCATTTTTTGCTGACTTAGTCGTCGACGCTATTGAAGGCAAAGGTATGGCGTTGATTGGTGGTGAGGAGTTTGCTGTAGTGTGTTCAGGCAAGCGTGGCTCAGTGACTGAAGAGCAGCGCGCTGAAGTTGAAGCATGGCTCAAAGAGCGTAAAGAGTTAAGCTCGTTTGCAGTTAGCCCATTGCAAGATGTTTGGTATCCAGAGAACCCAATTAACCCAGCCTAAGTGTTGAGTTAATAAAAAAGGGAAGCAGCTGCTTCCCTTTTTTGTGCTTGCTCTGTAGTCGTCTTAGCTGTTGATGCTATCAACTAGAGCTTTAGCCGGAACTAACTTGATAACTTTTTTAGCGGCAATTTGAATGGCTTCGCCAGTTTGTGGGTTGCGGCCAGTACGTGCTGCGCGCTCGGTAACTTTCAGTTTGCCGATGCCTGGTAAAGTAATCTCGCCATCGGCGTCCAGTGCATCATTGACAACTTGACTCAACTGGTCAAGTACGTCACGAATATGTGTTTTAGTAGAATCAGTTGATTCGGCAATTTCATTGATCAGTTGATCTTTGCTAAGGGCCATAAGTAACGCTCCAGAGTGGGTAAGGGCTGCAAAGTAGCATGATTTTTTACAGAAGCGTAGAGAACTCGCTAACAAAAACGTTAAATTTATTGTTTAGTTGCTAAAAGTGGCATCTAGAGCGCTTTAAATTCAAGCTGTTAATTTAATATACCCACAGTTCTACGCGGCGGTTTTTCAGTCTGCCGTGGTCTGCTTTGTTGCTTGCAACTGGCATTACATCACCAATACCCAGTACTTCCTTGAAGGTAATGTCGGGCTGGCGTAATTCCCGGCGCACGGCCATGGCGCGCAGCTTGGAGAGTAACAGTGCTCGCTCTGGGTCAGATTTCTCATCACCAAAGCCCACGAGAACTAGTTTTTTGTCGGTTTTGTTATTGTTGCGTAAATAAGCCAGCACTCTATCAATATCTCGCGCTGCTTTATTATCAAGTTGAGCGCTGCCTTCCTTGAAGCGGAAATTGACCGAAAGGCGTTGCGCATGTTGCGCCAGCTCTTGATAGCGCGGCGGCATATCTACCACGCTGGCTACCGACATGGCGCTAACCTCTTGGCTGATAAAACCATTGTTTTCTACTTGTTTTTGCCCAGCGGCGCTGTGGGTGAAGTCTAGGAACGCTTGCGCTAGCGGGTTACTGTTGTGCTCAGCGCTGTATAAATATAAGCGGCGTGACAAAGGGTAGTCTTCAGTTGCTATAAGCCCTGCTGTTGGGAACATAGCCAGTGCACCACCGGCAGAAATGGCCAGAGCTTTGGCATTGAGGACGTAGGGCAAGCCGATAAAGCCGATGCCGTTGGGGTCTTGGCTGACTGACTCAGAAAGAGCATAACTAGACTCAAAGCGTTTAGCGCTATTGGCTAAGGAGTGCTCTGCAGGGGTTAGAACCAGTTCTTTAAAGGTCTCCCAAGTGCCTGACTTATTATCGCGGGCGTATAGGTTAATTTGGCCTGGATTGCCGCCAAGACTCTCCCAGTTACTTATTTCACCAGAAAAAACAGCCGCAAGTTCAGTTAGGTCGAGTGTTGCAACTGGATTGTCGGGATGGACAATGATGGCGATACCATCAATTGCTATGACGTGCTCAGCATGACTGCTGCGCATATCGCCGAGCGTTGAGAGTTGATGAGCTTCTTGTGTTTTGATGGGTCTAGAGGCAGCAGCTATATCGCCATTGCCGTGGTGTAGAGCAGTAAAACCCGTGCTGCTACCTTGGCTGTGAATATGAATCTGCAGGCTTGTTGGTTCTGCTTGTGTACCTGCAGTGAAGCTGTGCTGTTGTGTATTTGCATCACTTTGCCGCTTGATGCGAGTTAGGCCGCGGTGCTCTAAAAAGCTTTGCGCTAAAGCCGGAGCGAGTTGGCTACCGATGGTGTTGGAACCGTAAATGTTTAATGTGTGAGGCTTTTGCGCTGCGCTTAAACTGCTAAAAACTAGGCCCACCAAGCCAATAATTAGTGGGAAGGTAAAGCGTAGGGTGAGTTGGCTAAGTCGCATGTATTTACACCTGGCTGAAAAGATGTAAATACAATAAGACAGTAATGTGACAATGGTATGACTAAGGTGTGACTGTATAGCGGTATAGGCTAGCAGCATGGGCAAGCGAGAGCCCTAGGTTGGCAAAGGCTTGCCCATGCCGCTATGGCTGTAAATGGAGAGGTTTAATCTTGGATGTCATTGGCGATTAAGGCGAGTAAGGCATTTTGTTGGCGTTGGGCTAATTGTCTGAAGCGCATCAATAGCTCGCGCTCGTACTGAGAAAGTTCAGGGCTGTCTAAGCTCAAGCCATCGCTATGGGCTAACTCGCCGTCTTGTTGCAGGCTGCTTTCTAGGCGCGCAATGATTTCAGAGTTCATGCTGCGATGTTGAGCGCGAGCGACTTCAGCGATTCGGTCACGCATTCCTTCCGGCAAGCGCACAACAAATTTGTCAGCAGTGCGGCTGGAGTATGCAACGTTCTTTTTAAGGCTCATAAATTTAACCGTTAATACTTAATGTTGTAATGGGTTTTGTATAGAGTCGTGCTGTAGCGTAAATGCTGCGCTGCAAAAAGTTCTACACATTACCAAGGCTGTCGCACGGGGCGTCAATAGATTGTCGTCAAACATTTGGCATATTCTACGTGTAACTGTGGAGTTTACCAACCGTTCGGCGTTTATAAAGAGGGTGTCGGCTGCAGTTGTTGACAGTTGAGTCACAATAATCATAGCTTTGAGTAAGTTGAACGGCTGTTAGCTCCGCTAGTTTAGGGTGCTGTGCATTAGTTGCTTGAAGTATGGTCACGGTCAATCGTGACAATGCTGTACGCTGCTCGTACACTATACACAGCTTTATTTTTGAGCTTGAGGCTCTTTTTTTTGTACCAAGAGTTTATACATTATGAAACGTAAATTTCAGCAATTGGCTTTAATATTAACCTGTTCGGCAGTAGCTGCATGCTCCACCAGTAAAGAGGCACAGCCTGTTGTCTATATAAAGAAAAGTCCTGTATCAAATCAGTGGGTTGCTGATAAAGAAGGGGAGTTGCGCGAGTCAATCAAGGGATCTCCTTTTACTCTGCGTAGCGAAAAAGGTAAGTGGATTGTTACTGCGCCAGCAAGTGAGTCGTTCAATCCCGACCGTCCAGGCCTGCTGATGCCTCAGGTGCTTAGACCCATCACACAAATAGCCAAAACTTTGCAGAGCAACCCAGATTCAGCAGTGCTGGTGTTAGGGCATTCAGACTTTGCTGGCAACACACGATCAAATCATGAGTTAAGTGCCGACCGTGCTAAAGCAGTGGCTTCTATTTTCCGCCTCAGTGGTTTCAAGCATGGCCGCATGATGCACCTGGGCATGGGCAATTCCTA
>JAAYTE010000080.1 GCA_012518175.1 Gammaproteobacteria bacterium
CTTTAGCGTTAATTCGCTTGAAGAAAATACCCATAATCAGCGCCGGGAAGATGGACGAAGCCGCCATCCCGAACGCTAGCGCCACCGTTTGCGCAGCAAACCCAGGCGGATTAATCCCCAGCCAAGTAGCAATGGTAATTGCCCCCACCATGGATATTCGCGCCGCGAGCATTTCTGCTTTATCGGAGATGTTTGGATAGAGTGTATTTTTAATTAAGTCATGACTCACTGCCGAGGAAATTGCCAAGAGCAAGCCGGAGGCGGTGGACAGTGCTGCCGCGATACCCCCTGCAGCCATCAGACCAATGATCCAGGCTGGCATATTATCAATTTCTGGTAAGGCCAAAACTAGAATATCATTGTTGATTGTCAGTTCGTTACCTTTCCAGCCACGCTCAGCGGCGACAGTGTTATCAAACTCGGTGTTTTTATCATTGTAGTACTGAATGTAGCCATCATGGTTTTTGTCATCAAACGATAGCAAGCCGGTGTGTTCCCACTTTTTAAACCACTCAGGGCGCTCGTCATAAGCTATTGGCTCGTTTTGCGTGCCTTCTGGGTAAAGCACATCCAGCAAGTTCAAACGCGCCATGCCTGCCAGTGGTGGTGCCGTGGTGTAGAACAAGGCAATAAACACCAACGCCCAACCTGCTGACCAGCGTGCGTCAGAGATTTTCGGTACGGTGAAGAAGCGAATGATAACGTGTGGTAAACCTGCGGTACCCACCATTAAGGTTAAGGTAAAGAGGAACATATTCCATTTGTTTTTCACGTCAGCAGTGTAGTCGTGGAAGCCAAGCTGACTGACTACTTCATTGAGCTTGTGCAGCAAGTACTGGTCGGAGTTAGCAATTTCGCTAACAAAGCCCACTTGCGGTAAGAAGTGCCCGGTCATCTGTAAAGACAGGTAGATCGCAGGAATAGTGAAGGCCAGAATAAGTACCACATACTGGGCCACTTGGGTGTAGGTCACCCCTTTCATGCCGCCTAAAACCGCATAGGCGAACACCACCACTGCAGAGATAATTAAGCCTGTGGTACTGCTCACCTCTAAGAAGCGTGAGAATGCCACACCAGCACCGGTCATTTGACCAATTACGTAGGTCAGTGAAATCATCAGCAAGCACACTACCGCAACAAGGCGTGCAGCCTTACTGTCGTAACGTGAGCCAACGAAATCGGGCACCGTATATTTACCGAAGCGGCGCAGGTAAGGAGCCAGCAAAGTGGCTAACAGTACATAACCACCGGTCCAACCAAGAATAAAGGATGAGTTGACGTAACCGACTGAAATCAAACCGGCAACCGAGATAAAGGATGCCGCCGACAACCAGTCTGCCGCCGTCGCCATACCATTAAGCACTGGGTGCACTTCACCACCAGCGATATAGAACTCGCGAGTGGATTTAGCACGTGCCCAAATTGCAATCCAAGTATAGATACCGAAGGAGCCGGCGACAAAAAGCATATTGACCCAGAATTGACTCATGGTTTACTCCTCCAGGCCGAATTTTTTGTCCAGTTTGTTCATTCTCCAAGCATAGAAAAAGATCAAACAAACAAAGGTATAAATTGAACCTTGCTGAGCAAACCAAAAGCCTAAGTCTGCTCCACCAACGGTAAAGCTCATTAGGTAGGGACGCAGTAGTATTCCGAAACCATAAGATACGGTGGCCCAGATACAGAGGATGATTGTGATAAGCCGCAAGTTTGCAGCCCAATACGCCTTGTTTCTTTCTTCTTTAGATTCAGTCATAACAACTGCTCTCCACTTATTGTATTTAGAATTATGGATAGTTCTCATTGGCGAGAAATATTCAGTTACTACTATCCATTTTTTCAAGTAAAGCGGAAGACTGGACTTTGGTATGGGGTTGTGTGGCTTAATTAATAGAGGCTTTAAAACAATGACTTACGGAGTTTCTCGGTGACTGGCTGAGCTATTGGTGAGCCAGGTTGCTACTAATGTATAGTGCTGTTGTGTCCTGCTGGTCTACATTTTTAAAGGGTATTTTAGGCTTGCGTGATTAACTTAAAAACTTACGGTTTTGGTATTGTTTTTAAACGGCGCAGAAAGTGATTGCCAAATGCTTGAAATTTGCTCAATTGGCCACATTATATAAAGCATGAGAGTGAGTGTAGGTTGTATGTTGTTGATAAACCGACTCACCATATTGACTATAAGGAATAGCTATTATGCGTATTGATCGTTTTACCAGTCAGCTACAGCTGGCACTGTCCGATGCTCAATCATTGGCCATTGGCCACGATAATGCAGCAATCGAGCCGCTGCATTTAATCTTGGCTCTGCTGGATCAACAAGGCGGTGCCATTCGGCCCTTGCTGATGCAGGTGGGTTTTGATCTAAAAAGTCTGCGCGCAGCGTTGGATCAAGCTTTAGATCAGTTGGGCAAGCTGCAAAACCCCACTGGCGATATGACTATGTCGCAAGATTTAGCACGTTTGCTCAATCAGGCCGACCGTTTATCGCAGCAAAAAGGTGACCAGTATATTTCCAGTGAGGTGGTGTTGTTAGCCGCCATGGATGCCAATACCACCTTGGGTAAAATTCTATTGGCGCAGGGTGTTACGCGTCAGTCCTTGGAAAACGCTATCAACAACTTGCGCGGAGGTGACAGCGTGGATGATCCCAATGCTGAGCAATCACGCCAAGCTTTGGATAAGTACACCATTGATTTAACCAAGCGTGCCGAAGATGGCAAGCTGGATCCGGTGATTGGTCGTGATGAAGAAATCCGCCGCACCATCCAAGTATTACAGCGTCGTACCAAAAATAACCCAGTCTTAATTGGTGAGCCAGGGGTGGGTAAAACTGCCATTGCTGAGGGTTTGGCTCAGCGCATTATCAACGGCGAAGTGCCGGACGGTTTAAAAAGCAAGCGTCTGCTCTCGCTGGATATGGGGGCGCTGATTGCCGGTGCTAAGTACCGTGGTGAGTTTGAAGAGCGCCTCAAAGACTTGCTCAATGAAGTGGCCAAGCAAGACGGCCAAATCATTTTATTTATTGATGAACTGCATACCATGGTGGGGGCCGGTAAAGGCGAAGGCGCGATGGATGCCGGTAATATGCTTAAACCTGCGTTAGCACGGGGTGAATTGCACTGTGTGGGTGCGACCACCCTAGATGAGTATCGCCAATACATTGAAAAAGATGCTGCTTTAGAGCGTCGATTCCAAAAAGTACAGGTGGATGAGCCATCAGAAGAAGACACCATTGCTATCTTGCGTGGCCTGAAAGAGCGTTACGAGGTGCACCACGGGGTGACGATTACCGATGGCGCGATTATCGCTGCGGCGAAGCTGTCGCACCGCTACATTACTGATCGTCAGCTGCCGGATAAGGCCATCGACTTAATTGATGAAGCGGCCAGTATGATCCGGATGGAGATTGACTCTAAACCAGAGGCCTTGGACCGTTTAGAGCGCCGTTTGATTCAGTTGAAAATTGAACGTGAAGCACTGAAGAAAGAAGACGATGCTGCCACCTTGAAGCGTTTAGAAAAGCTTAAAGAAGAAATTACTGAGCTAGAGCGCGAGTATGCTGACTTAGAAGAAATCTGGAAGTCGGAAAAGTCGGAAGTACAGGGTTCGGCACAGTTGCAGCAAAAGATCGAGCAAGCCCGTCAGGAAATGGAGCTGGCGCGCCGCAAAGGTGATCTCAACCGTACTGCAGAATTACAGTATGGGGTGATCCCCGATTTAGAGCGCAGCCTAGAAATGGTTGACCAAAACAGCAAGGTAGAAAATCAGCTGTTGCGCAATAAGGTTACCGATGAAGAAATTGCCGATGTGGTCTCGAAGTGGACTGGGATTCCGGTCTCGAAAATGCTTGAAGGTGAGCGCGATAAACTGCTGAAAATGGAAGAGCTGCTGCATACCCGAGTGATTGGCCAGAATGAAGCGGTGACAGCAGTATCCAATGCGGTGCGCCGTTCACGGGCCGGTTTGTCCGATCCGGATCGCCCCAGTGGTTCCTTCTTGTTCTTAGGGCCAACCGGTGTGGGTAAAACTGAGCTGTGTAAGGCGCTGGCAGAGTTCTTGTTTGACACTGAAGATGCCTTAATTCGCATTGATATGTCCGAGTTTATGGAGAAACACTCGGTGGCACGCTTAATTGGTGCGCCCCCAGGTTATGTTGGTTATGAAGAGGGCGGTTATTTAACCGAAGCGGTACGCCGCAAACCCTATTCAGTGGTGCTGATGGATGAAGTGGAAAAAGCTCACCCTGATGTGTTTAACGTCTTACTGCAGGTGCTGGATGACGGTCGCTTAACTGACAGCCACGGTCGTACGGTGGATTTTCGTAATACCGTGGTAGTGATGACCTCGAACTTAGGCTCGACGCAAATTCAAGAGCTGATGGGCGATCGTGAAGCACAGCGTGCGGCGGTGATGGATGCGGTGGGTACACACTTCCGTCCTGAGTTTATTAACCGTATTGATGAGCTGGTGATCTTTGAGCCGCTGGGTACTGAGCAAATTGCTGGTATTGCTGATATTCAGTTGGGCCGTTTACGTGAGCGTTTAGTCGAGCGTGAACTCAGCTTTGAGTTAACCGCTGAGGCTCTCGAGAAACTGGTGGCTGAAGGTTACGACCCAGTTTATGGGGCACGTCCACTCAAGCGCGCCATTCAGCGCTGGATTGAAAACCCGCTAGCGCAACAGGTTCTGGCTGGCGAGTTTGAGCCAGGTCACACCATTGAGGCACAGGTTGAAGACGATGAGATTGTCTTTAAATAAACAAACCCTATCACCTTAGTGAAACCACAGCGCAGCCTTAGGGCTGCGTTGTTGTTTGTACCTGTAGCTGTTGCAGTGCCAGCCTGAAGCAAGCGACAATGTATGCCGTGCTGGCGCGCAGGGCAGTTGTTTTATTTAGGCTCGCGGTAATGTTGCTGTTCCAATACATCAATACCGCAATCAAAACTTTCGACCCAGTTTAAAAAAGCGTTGATCATTTCTTTGCCTTTAAATGGGCGTCCATGCTGCGGCACAATCATTTCAACATCCATCTGTCGGACCATATTGGCCCACAGGTGGGTGACTTTTTTACTCACCATATAACGGCGGTGAAAACCTTCCATGGAGGGAATATGCTCAGCGAAACTGACTACAGGTTGCGCGTCATCCAGCAGCGAAGCGCCCATATCGCCAGAAAATAAAATTTTACTGGTGGGGTCGTAGAGTTGGAAGTTGCCCACGGAATGTAAAAAGTGCGCCGGAATCACTTTGAGCTTACTTTGCCCAAGCGTAAATACAGCGCCCTCATCAGGTACCGCGATTACACGCTCGCTGGTAGAAATACCATGGTTGACGGTTAAGTAACCGGCAGTGAGGTGCGGTAAAAAACGTGCCCATAATTTTGAGGTAATGACTTTGGCTTTCGTGTGTAGTAGCCACTTGTCCAGTGCCGCAATAATATCTGGGTCTTGGTGTGAGGCGAAAATATAGGTCAGATTTTGCAGAGTGATGCGTTTTGATAACTCTAGCGAGAGCGGTGTATAGGTTAAGTCACCGCCGGGATCGAGCAGTAAAGATTGGCCATTATCAGTAATTAAAAACTGATTCGATTGAATGCCGTCACCAGTGACTAAATCATCAAACATTAGGCATTGGTGATTGCCGTTATCAAATAAAACAATAGGTTCGCGACGCATAATACACTCACTTGTCAGAAGAGGGCGGGACTATGCCAGTGCTACACAGTCTA
>JAAYTE010000081.1 GCA_012518175.1 Gammaproteobacteria bacterium
AAATGCAAAAAGCGCGGTTGATATTCAAAAATACGCACGCCTTTGCGCAGTAACGCTGGGTAATAGCGCTGTCCGGCCCAGCGCACTGGGGGTAAATCCGTATGGCGACCAGTCAACAGCAAGCGTACATCAACACCGCGCACAGCTGCTTTACGCAAGGCACGACGAATCGACCATGTGGGTAGAAAATAAGGCGTGGCTAACCAAACAGTTTGGTGGGCACCTTTGATCGCACGCAGTAAAGACTTTTGGATATTACGGTGCTGAGTTGACGCGGCATAAGCCACCCGCGCTTTGCCGATATTGGCAAAAGGTAATGGCGGGCTATCCTGACTGGGTGCTTGCACGGGGCTGTTATTTTGTTGCCAAAAAAAGCGCTCAATGCAACTGTCCCATTGGTAATCAAACAGGGTTTGCCAGTCATTCACTACTGGGCCTTGCACCCGCACCATAACTTCGTGCCACAAACTGACTGGTGCATCCGGTTGCCAAAACTGATCCGTTAAACCAGCCCCACCAACGTAAGCCACTAGCTCATCGATAAGCAAGAGCTTGCGGTGGTCACGGTAGAAGTTTTGTAAGCCTCGAGTCCAGCCTAAGGGGTTATAAAAGCGCAGTTCAATTCCTGCCGCTAACCACAATCGCCGCTGGGCCGGTCGAAAACCACGACTGCCAAAGCTATCGAATAAACAGCGCACGCGCACGCCACGCTGCACTGCGGCAAATAAAGCCTCTTGCACCCGCTCAGCGCTGTTACCGCTACTGACTAAGTACAGTTCTATATCGATTTGTTTTTGTGCTGTTGCCACCCGCTCCAGCCAATCAGCAAAGAACGCTGGGCCATCAATCAACAGTTGAAATTGATTATCGGCACGCCAAGGAAAAATCAAACCCGCCATGTTTAATCCTCTTTGTCCTTATGCGGTGGTACTAGCGCCCAGGATGGGTGTTTTACGAAGGGTGGTGATGAGTTTATATAAGCAATGCTGCGCAACAGTTTAGCGCAGCTTGCCGGCGTTTATTTTAACGAAAAGTAGCAAAATCTAAAGAGGCCTAACCCTTAAAATGATCAGGCCGCTATGCTGTCAATTATTACGCTGTCACTCAGCGTAAAATCTGCGGATCACCTTTACCCGCAACCGCGGCAGCTTCCTCGATGGTCAGCAAGGCAGTGCGTGGCAAGTCTTGCAGGCGCGCACAGGCGGCCAGCACGTTACCCCAGCAAGCACGGTTAACAAACTGCATACCAAACTCATCCAACGTACCACCGCGGTTGCGGTAACCCAGTACGTAAGTGCTGTTGGCATTGGGCAAGATGGTCCACAGGTGCCCACGAATGACTTCAGGACGCATGTGAGTGAGCAATACCCGTAAGCGGAAACGCTCTGGGAAAAGCTGCTCAACCAACTCATTGCTGGCAAGGCTTTCCAGCTCCCAATGATCGCGCGGGGCACGGAAGCGTCCTGGCTCTTGCAAGTAGACAATGCGGTAGCCCATTTCAGCTTCTTGTAAGCGCTGACCAGCACGTAAGACTTGCTCCAGTTGGTAACTACCATTGGCAATCAACAACAATGGATCTGCGCCCTCGTACTCTTCGACAATAATGGCGCCATCATTGGCCAGTTGCTCAGCCTGTGCTTGCGTGAAGTACGCTGGACGGTCGCGCTTGGCAGCCACCACACAAGAAATTTGGCCTCGGGCCGTGTAAATTTGTGGCAATAACGCCAGCATACTGTTGTGGTCAGCAGGGAAAAGTACCCGCGAGACATCATTCATCTCACCCAACAAGGCTTCACAGAATGTGGTGTCTTGGTGGGACTGCTGATTCTTACCATTTTCCCACGTGTGCGAGGTGGCCACTAACGGCCAACCTAACCAACCGGCGGGACGGCCAATTTCTTTTTGCTGGCGGGCATAGATTAAGTTTTGACGCACTGCACCAAGCATTTTCACACAGAAGGCTTCGTAACTGGCGACGAGGTTTAAACCGGCGCGGTTGGCTAAACAGGCAGAAACCACAGCTTCTTCGTTAAGCACGGTAATGATGTCGCCATCCACTGCTTCCAGTTCGCTTTCTGGCTCACTCACTCGGTGGCGTAAAGCTTTTAGCACACCTGTGAGGCGGTTACTGGCCAGCTCATCGGGGTTACCAACCCGTGGACGTAAGTCCGGGTTGGCCGCAACCAAATCAACAAAGTAGCGGTCAATAGCAGCCATAGTCGAGCAGGCATCATCACGATAATGCAGCTCAGGCTGCACCGGTGTTTTCGGATGACGATTGGCCAGCGGGTTATCACGCTCTAATACGCGATCTTGCTGCTGATGGGTATTGAGTAGCGCTAAGGCTTCACGCATGTCCTCAGGGCTAACGTACAGTGGCTTAACATGGGTGTTAAAGAGTTCGCGCGAGCGCTCATCGGTGTGCGGATTGCCGGGCAGCGGTAAGTTGTGCGCGGAGTTTTCGTCGTCACCATAAAAGCCGAAGCCTTTGGTGCTTTCAGCAATACCGTAAGGAATGGGTAACGGATAAGAGAGGATACCGCTGTTCTTTTCTTGCACGCGGCGCTCTAAACGCTGCTCCATTTCCCAAATAGTGCAAACAAATGCTGCAGGGTCGCGGCCATCAAATTCAATAGGGTCAAAACCACAGCCACGTAAGTGACGCTGAAAACCTTTTAAGCCTTCTAAAGTACCAAGCTCGGTACGCTGTTCAATACGGCGACCGTTGGCAATCATAATGGGTAACGCTGGGCCGCAATCTTCAGCGCGCCACCAGCGTGGAATCCAATCACTGCCGCGCTGCTCTTCGGCGGCACCATCGGATAAAAA
>JAAYTE010000082.1 GCA_012518175.1 Gammaproteobacteria bacterium
ATCCTAAATCAGCGATTTTCTCTGCCCTAGTCACCCTAGCTTTAAGTGCTGTACTACTGGGTGTGCGCCTCACTCAAGTGGGTACCGAGTTGACTTTAGTGGGCGCAAGCGAGGCCGTTTTGTGGAAAATTGCAGCAGCAACTGCGCTGATCTTCTTCTACAACCTGTTTCGTGAACCCATTGAGCGCGCCTTAGGCTTGATGCCCAAGCCAAGCCTGCCCTCTGGTTTACGCGAGTTAAGCCAGCGCCAGTTTATTCAGCGCATGTTTTGGTGCTTTTTAATCGCTGCTGCACTTATTTTCCCGTTCCTCGGTTCGCGCAGCCAAATTGACCTAGCCACCCTAGTCTTGATTTACATCATGCTCAGTTTAGGCCTCAATATTGTGGTCGGTTTAGCTGGACTACTGGACCTTGGTTATGTGGGCTTTTATGCCGTGGGTGCCTATACCTATGCAATGCTTGCGATGTACTTTGGCGTCGGCTTCTGGACGGGGCTAATCGCTGCAGGTGTTATGGCAGCATTCTTTGGCTTTATTCTGGGCTTCCCGGTACTGCGCTTACGCGGCGACTACTTGGCCATTGTCACCCTAGGTTTTGGCGAAATTATTCGCATAATGCTCAACAACCTCACCGACCTCACCGGTGGTCCAAGGGGCATTGGTAGTATCCCTAAACCAACATTCTTTAATTTAGAGTTCAGTCGCCGTGCCAGCGAAGGCTCGCAAACCTTCCATGAGTTTTTTGGTATTGCCTTTAACTCTAACCACCGCGTGATGTTTCTTTATTTACTGGCGCTAGTGTTGGTACTGATCACTATTTTCGTGATCAACCGCCTGATCCGCATGCCAATTGGTCGGGCTTGGGAAGCCATTCGCGAAGATGAAATTGCCAGCCGCGCACTGGGACTAAACCCCACCAACATCAAGCTTAGCGCCTTTACCATTGGAGCCACTTTTGCCGGCTTTGCTGGTAGTTTCTTTGCTGCTCGTCAGGGGTTTATTAGCCCAGAATCCTTTACCTTTATTGAGTCGGCAATCATCTTAGCCATTGTTGTTTTAGGCGGCATGGGCTCACAGGTTGGCGTGATTTTAGCTGCTATCGTCATGACAGTCTTGCCCGAGATGGCCCGTGAGTTTAACGAGTACCGGATGCTACTATTCGGCTTAATGATGGTGCTGATGATGATCTGGCGTCCACAGGGCCTGCTGCCCATGAAGCGTCCACACATGGAGTTGCGCCCATGACTACAAATATTCTCGAGGTTAGCGACCTAACCATGCGTTTTGGTGGTTTGCTCGCGGTAAACGGGGTGGGCTTAACGATCAAAAAAGGGCAAATCGTCTCTATGATTGGCCCCAATGGCGCCGGCAAAACCACGGTTTTTAACTGCTTAACTGGCTTTTATCAGCCCACCGCAGGAAAAGTCGTTTTTTCCGGTGAAGAGATACAAAATCTAAGCGGTTATAAAATTGCACGCAAAGGCATGATTCGGACCTTTCAGCATGTGCGTCTGTTTAAAGACATGACCGTTCTGGAGAACTTATTGGTTGCTCAGCATCAACACCTGAATAACAGTTTATTGGCTGGTTTATTTAAAACCCGTAGCTACCGTAAAGCCGAGCAAGAGGCTTTAGACAAAGCAGTTTACTGGTTAGAAAAAGTGCGCCTACTCGATGATGCAAACCGCGAAGCCGGCACCCTTGCCTACGGCCAACAACGGCGTTTAGAAATTGCTCGCTGCATGGTCACGCGCCCTAGTTTGCTGATGCTTGACGAACCAGCTGCAGGCCTCAACCCCAGCGAAACCGACGAGCTTAAACAGCTAATTAACAACTTACGTGACGAGCATGGCATCAGCGTTTTACTGATTGAACATGATATGAAGCTGGTGATGGATATCTCTGACCACATCGTAGTGATTAATCAAGGCACACCTTTAGCCTCGGGGACGCCAGAGCAAGTACGCAACAATCCAGCAGTCATCAAAGCTTATCTGGGGGAAGAGTGATCATGTTAGTTATCAATGATATCTGTACCTATTACGGCAAGATCCAAGCTTTGTATGATGTCTCCATCAAGGTCAATCGCGGCGAAATTGTCACCCTGATTGGTGCCAACGGCGCTGGAAAAACCACGTTAATGATGACCCTCTGTGGCGATCCACAAGCATCCAGCGGTGAAATCATTTATGAAGGCGAAGAGTTGCGCGGCAAAACCACTGCACAAATCATGCGTAAAGGAATGGCCATAGTGCCAGAAGGCCGCCGAGTTTTCTCACGTCTGACGGTAGAAGAAAACCTCGCCATGGGCGCTTTCTTCTGCGATGACAAGCATGTCCGCGGTGAACGCTTAGACCGCGTCCTATCATTATTCCCACGTTTGCATGAACGCTTCCAACAACGCGCAGGCACCATGAGTGGCGGTGAGCAGCAAATGCTCGCCATTGGCCGCGCCTTAATGAGTGAGCCACGCTTATTGCTGCTGGATGAGCCATCTCTAGGGCTAGCCCCCATTATCATTCAGCAGATTTTCAAAATCCTTGAGCAACTGCGCAATGATGGGGTGACCGTGTTTTTAGTCGAGCAAAATGCCAACCAAGCACTCAAGCTGGCTGACCGCGGCTATGTGATGGAGCATGGGCGCATTGTTCTTGAGGATACCGGGGCAAACCTACTCAGTAATGAAGCCGTCCGCCAAGCCTACCTAGGCGGCTAGCCGCACACTGACTCAGCGCCGCTGCTGTGTCTGCAAGCGGCGCTTTAATTATGCCCCGTGGCGTTTTTCCCACATTTCTTCGGCTGCTGAGAATGCTTCGGCTCGTTCACGACCTAAGCCGCGCAACGCCAGTGCCATGGTGGCTAAGATTGCTTGTTCAGCATATAAATCCTGCTCAGTGCCCTGCCACACAGCCATTAGGCGCTCCACTTGTAAAGTTTGCGCTTTAACCTGACGGCCAATTTGTGCTGGCCATTCCTCCTGCCAAGCTTGCCCAGCTGTAGCACCTAGTACCTGATCGGTGGTGTCAGGACGCACTTCAATTTCACCACCATCGCCTTTAATCACCAAGGCATGATCACCTAGAAGCACATTGGCTTGCTGGTGCACAGCTTGGTAACCGGGATGAAAAATACTCTGCAGGCCGCAACGTGCAGCTAAAGGATTGAGTAACCGTGCTAATGAATGCACAGGTGAGCGCAAGCCCAAGGTGTTACGCAAATCGATCATGCGCTGCAAAGCGGGCATCCAAGTGCCTAATGGCGCAAAAGCGATGCTGTCTTGTTCAAGGCTCTGGGCGACTTCCGACCAAGATGCACAGGATTGAATTGTTAACTTTGCGAGTAAATCTTCCGCATACATACGCCCTGCGGTGTGTTGCCCGCCGCCATGCATGAGGATACGTACACCGTTATTTGCCAAGGCTTTTGCCGCCAACATAAACCACGGCAACTGCCGCCGCTTGCCAGCATAACTGGGCCAATCAATATCCACGGCAATGGCAGGCGCAGCCACCCGCTCACGCACTGCTTGAGTAAAGCCTGCTAACTCTTCTGGGCTTTCTTCTTTAAAGCGCAATAGCATTAAAAAAGCACCCAGCTGTGTATCTTCAACCTCACCATCAAGCAGCATGCCCATTGCTTGATAAGCTTCTGCTTGGGTTAAACCGCGCGAACCTTTTTGCCCTTTACCTAAAATACGTACAAAAGGGGCAAAAGGATGTTCCAGCATTGCACTCATGGCAGCACTCCGATCAATAATTATTAAAATAAATGCAGCACATGAAGTTAATCACAGCTCTTGCTCTAACCACTGTTTATAGCACAGCTGTTATTAAAAACAGTTGGCTGGCTTGGGTAGACCGGCCAAGCGCGCAGCCAATTTAGCCGGCATGCCATTAAACAAGCCATTTAAATAAAGGCTATTGCCTTTATCTTTACCTAAATTAAGGGCCACATACTTAACCAAAGCACGGTTCGCTGGCGACAATTGAAACTGCTGATAAAACTCTTGCAGCAAATACAAGACCTCCCAGTGCGCTGCGCTGAGTTCAATACCTTCTCGGGCAGCTAAAGCACGGGCTACCGGCTCAGACCAGTCAGCTAAATCACATAAACAGGCATCTTGATCGAGCGCTATCTCCTGCCCCTCAACGATTAATTTTTCTGTGCTCATGTCCAGCTATTTACCCGTGTGTACGTCAGGGTTAGCGCTACAAAAGCTGGGTAATCCACTAAGGTGACCGGCATTGCTGTGGCATCAATCCCGCGGGCAAGCACATCCTCTTCTAGCGCATACAAAGCATAGGTCTGCTCGCAAGCCAATAATTGCTGCGCCGCCAGGCTTTGTGCACGCAGAGCTTGTACTGCCTCGCCACAAAGTAAAATGCCATCCTCTGCGGACAAGAAGCGTAAACAGCTTTGCAGTTGAGTGCTCTGGGCAGCTGCTGCATTTAATATATGTAAGGTAGTCATTAAAACATCATCACATGGTCAAATTGGCGAATAAGCTGCTGTATTTGTACATCATCTAGCAACTCTGCTGGCACAGCTAACTGAGTTTGGCATACGCCGCGCGCGTTTAAACAATGCCGGCCGGCATAGAGTTGCTCAATGCCGAACATGGGCAAGGCCTGTAGATTGGCTGACAGGTCTTTTTGCTCAAGGATTTGCGACTGTTGTTGCGCTACTAGTTGCAAGACGCCGTCATCGATAAATAAGACACTGAGCGGCAAGTCAAAAGCCCCGGCAGCCAGTGCAATATCCAAGGCTTCGGCCGCTGCCACGCCAGCCCAAGGTGCTTGACGACTGATTAATAATACGGACTTAGCCATTACTCGCCCCCGAAGCTGATGACGCGGTCAGCTTGTTGTAAGCCATCATGGAGCTGGCCTAAGCCTGAGAGCTGATAGCCTTCAGCCAGGTTCACGGCAGCGCGCTGATAGCGCTGTGCCTCAGTTTGATCCAATATTCCACGGCGTAAAGCTGCGGCAATGCAAACCACGGCATCCAGCTTATGCTCGGTAATAAAGGTTTGCCATTGTTTGGCAATATCCTGCTGATCCTGCGCAACGACCAGGTTATTGCTGGCTGTTAAAACGCCGTCCTGATAAAAAAATATTCGGACAATCTCATGCCCTTGCGCTATCACTGCTTGGGCAAACCTTAACGCGCGCCGCGTCGCCGGTGCAGTACTGGACGACACTACATTGATTACAAATTTCATAGCTAACCATCAGGCTAAATTTTGGCAAGTTTAGCAGATCCAGCCATTCCTAGCTGCCAGTGCTATCAACGTTGCTTAAAACACTCATCTGGGCAGATGCCACACTTCAATATTTCAGCAGTGCCACACGGGTGCAGCGACAAGCGGAGCCATCGATGCGTAGCCCCGAATCGAGGCAGGATGCTGCGTTGAGGGAAAAGCGATACTAACAAGGTGCGGTATGCGCATATTGCTCTGGATACTTAGCTTGATTAAAAGCGTCAGTACGAGTGCATGTCGTACTTCGAGGCAGGTGTTAGTCCGTCGATGAACCCGTCCAGGGTTCAACTCCGGCGCTCGCCATCTATGGCTCGCTCACCACCCCCACCCCGAAGTACTCGTTGAGCATTTGTATGTGTTGCTCTATTGCAAACAGTTATAGACAGCACTGCTGAATTGAGGATGTGGGATCGAGATCACTAAACCCAGCAAGCCTGATAGACTGACATTAATATTTGTCACCTGTGTATAGGAGCCTACCTTGACCGACAACAGCGCTTATCCTCCAGCTGAAACTATCGAACAACTGCGTCAAAACCTTGCCACAGTTCGTGCCCGCATTGATCAGGCCTGCGTACAAGCTGGACGTGACCCGCAAGAAGTACGCTTACTGCCCGTAAGCAAGACTCACCCTGCCGACTACTTGCGCCTAGCCTATGCTGCTGGCTGTCGCATGCTTGGCGAAAATAAGGTCCAAGAAGCCTATCAAAAATGGCAAGAACTCGATGACCTAGCAGACCTTGAGTGGAGTGTGATTGGCCACCTGCAAACCAACAAAGCTAAATACGTTGCCCGTTTTGCCAGAGAGTTTCATGCTTTAGACAGTTTACGCTTAGCGCAAACACTCAATCAGCGTCTCGAAATTGAAAACCGCACACTCGACGTCCTCGTCCAAATTAATACCTCCGGCGAAGAGAGCAAATACGGCATTGATCCAGAACAAGCACACGAATTAATTGCACAACTCGGACAGTTTCAGCGCTTGCGCGTGCGCGGACTCATGACCCTCGCCCTCAACTCACCAGACCAAGAGGCTGTACGCCGTTGCTTTATCATGCTGCGTGAATTGCGCGATAGCTTGCAAGCCAGCGCACCCGAGGGTATGCAACTCAGCGAGCTCTCCATGGGTATGTCTGGTGATTTTGAACTGGCCATTGCCGAAGGCGCAACCATCGTACGCATCGGCCAAGCCATCTTTGGTGCTAGAGAGCAACCCGACAGTTTTTACTGGCCTAAATAAACCAGTACCGAAAAAACCAATAGCGCTCACTGAACTCAGGCAGCGCTATTGGTTGTAACAACTAAATACGCTCACGCACTCGAGCCCGTTGATCAGCCAGTCGCACAATCCACCAAGCTACAAGAATAATTGGCGGCAGTGAAGCAAGGTTGAGCCAAGTCCAA
Source organism: Gammaproteobacteria bacterium (assembly GCA_012518175.1). Classification (GTDB taxonomy): domain Bacteria; phylum Pseudomonadota; class Gammaproteobacteria; order Pseudomonadales; family Pseudomonadaceae; genus Denitrificimonas. Next base: position 6,664 of record JAAYTE010000082.1, read on the forward strand.
CCCAGCTTATCCACCCCTACGCCAGCCAGCAGGCTTCCTACAGCTGCGGCGGTGAACACCATAAACTCATTAATACCCTGCACTTTACCTTGCTCAGCAGGCTCATAAGTAAAGGTTAACAAGTGGGTTGCACCAATATAAGTAAAGTTCCAGCCAACGCCCAACAACAACAAACCAATCAGGTAATGCCAGTAACTGTTACCCATAACGTTAACCAAAATGCATAAAGCCAGAGTTGCACAACCCCATAAAATAACCGTGCGCGAACTGTAGCGACGGATCAAGCCACCAGTGAAAAATGACGGCGCATACATCCCCAGCACATGCCACTGAATCACCCAAGCGATATTGCTAAATGGAAACTCATCCTGCTGCATGGCAATGGGCGTGGCGGTCATCAGTAACACCATAATTGCGTAACCAATGGCACCTGAGGCAATTGCTGCAACGAGTAACGGCTGCTTAAAGAGCTCTGCATAGCTGCGTGTCACCTGTTTCACCGTATGCTTAATTGGTGCTGCCAGCGGCAAACTGCTGATCAAAATCAAAGCTAAGACATAAATAATAAACAAGCCATAAAAAGCCCCAACAAACGGATTGCCATCAAACCACTGGCGTGACCAAATGGCTAAGTTAGGCCCCAAAATTGCTGCTAAAATACCACCGGCCATCACCATACTAATCGCCCGCGGGCGCTGCTCAATGGCGCAAACATCTAAGGCTGCAAAGCGGTATTGCTGGCCAGTACCAATGGCCATTCCAATCAAAAAGGTCCCACTGGCAAAGTGCATTAAACTATTGGCTTCCAAGCCTTGCAAAGCCACCCAAGTACCCAACAAACCAATACAGTTGCCCACAATAAAACCAACTTTGCGCCCCATCTTGTGCATCAGGTGCGCCGCCGGCAAAGTGGCCATAATTAAACCCAAAAACTGCAACGCAACGGGCAAAGTAATTAAAGCTGGGTGACTGGCTAGTTGCTTACCAATTAACGCCGAAACCGCCACCAATAAAATATTTCCGGTAGTCAGCAATGCTTGTGCAATCGCTAACCCCCACACAGTAATAGGCACGCAAGGCCTCCAAGACATAGTTGATATACGCGGGCATAGTATATGAAAAGCCTATTTATTGCTGATCTGGCTCGTGTCCGAGCAGCTTTTCAGTTGAGCAACCACTTGCTGCGCCCATAAGTCATAGGCAATGGCACTGGGGTGAAAACCGTCCGCAGCGAGCATTTGCGGGCTAACACCCAGCTCAATGGGCATAAAGGTTAACTCTGCTGTTTGCTTGGCTAACCGCGTAGTCAGCGCATTTAAACGCCGCGCACGCCGCCCTAAGTAATCACTCAAGGGCCGTGGCAAGGCGGTAAAATGCTGCATCGGCGGTACTGCCGAGACCAAGATATTGCGCACTTTAAACTCAGCAGTGAGCCGTGCTCGCAACGCTTGCAGCTGGGCCACCCACACGGCATCTTTAGTACCAGCGGTGACATCATTGACACCCACTGCCAGCACCGCAACATCGTACTGGCCGCGCACTTCATCCAGCTTGGCTAAGAGTTGCTGCAAG
>JAAYTE010000083.1 GCA_012518175.1 Gammaproteobacteria bacterium
CCTGCGGCCTACTCCTTAGGAGGGAGTCGCTCTATCCGGCTGAGCTAAGGGCGGAAAAAGAAAACCGGCTAGAACAGCCGGTTAATATGCATTATTTCAGCGCAGTGCATGATACTGATTCAGGTTAAAGTTGTCATGCCCTCACACAGAAAATCATTGCCAATCTTTCAGCGCCTGCTGCGCGGCGTTATTCAAAGGCTCAGCCATCAAACCTGTGGGTACTAAGCTCACGCTATACACTGCGCCATCGGCGATGGGCAAGTAACTCACACGTAATGGGTTAGCGTCGACGATAAATAAGTCTTTTTCAAAATTGCGCAGCCACTGCCAGAAATCGACGCCATAGCGGCTTTTAGCAAGCTCAACATGAGTAAACGCAGCCAGCTCTTGTTGCTCAATGGCAAAAAAGCGGCCATTTAATGTTTCTAAGCGGTAGCCAGGTTTTAATCCAATCAAGTCGGCCAATCCTTTCCAATGCAATTGCCGTGCATCCAGCTGCCAGAGGTCGCCGTCTAACAAAAAGCTACGCTCAGTGGCACCCTCTAACACAGTGACACGGTAGCGCTGTGGCCCTTCGGCTTTGGCACTGATGGTCAAAAGTGGTTTATCACTTGGGATTTCTGCATATGTACTGATATCGTAAGCGATTAAAGCGCCGATGACTGCGATGCTCAACAAGCTTAAACCAAGCATGCCCCGTAACCAGCCCATCAGCCAGCGTTCGCCTAACAATAGGCGTGCGGCAAATAGCAATATGACCAGTGCTAATATGGCAATACCAATGCCAAGCCCAATAAACTGCATGCAATGATTCCTTATGGGGGATTGAGCAGGCATTATGCGTGGCTAATGCCCTTTCGTCCAAACTCTGTTCTGTGCGTTGTTGCACAGCTTAAGGTTTTTTATGTCTCTGACTCTCAATCTCGTTGCCGAACCCCAGGTTTTATTGATTTTAGTGGCGGTAGCCTTTATCGCAGGCTTTATTGATGCCATTGCCGGCGGCGGCGGTTTGCTGACGATTCCTGCACTGTTAATGTCAGGTTTACCACCACACTTAGTGTTGGGTACCAATAAACTCTGCGCGACCTTTGGCTCAGCAACGGCAAGCTTTGCTTTTTATCGCAAAGGGTTATTTAACCCCAAACAGTGGCGCAACGGATTAATCGCAACAGCAATTGGTGCTGCGTTAGGTGCGATTTTAGCGCAGCAGCTACCCTCTGAATGGCTCAATCAAATGTTGCCAGTAGTGGTTTTTGCCTGCGCTGCCTATTTACTGTTTGGACGGACTCCAGAATCCCACGAAACAGTTAACCCAGTTATAAAAGCAACCCGTCAATGGCCACAAGGTTTAACGCTTGGTTTTTATGACGGTGTTGCTGGCCCAGGTACTGGTGCTTTTTGGACAGTCAGTACACTGTTGCTGTACCCCTTGGACCTGCTGCGGGCCAGCGGTGTCGCCCGCTCGATGAACTTTGTTAGTAATGCTGCGGCATTAAGCATGTTTATCGTTAGCGGTAATGTTGCCTGGACCATTGGTTTAGGCATGGGTGCTGCGTTAATGCTTGGTGCTACCGTAGGCGCGCGAGTTGCTATTGGTGGCGGCAACCGTTTTATTCGTCCAGTCTTTATCTTAGTAGTAATGGCCTTGGCGGCACGATTAGCCTGGCAACACTGGTTCAACGTGGCCTAAGCGCTGCGCCAAATACAAATCAATTAAGTACCGTGCAATGGTGTTTTTGGCTGGCAGTGGTGGTAAATCATGAATATTAAACCACTGTGCATCTTCTATTTCGTCGGGTTGCGGTATGATCTCGCCGCTTTTGTATTGCGCATGAAAGCCAAACATCATTGAGTGTGGGAATGGCCAGTTTTGACTGGTGATATAACGTATATTTTCAATTTCTAAGCTGACTTCTTCACGCACTTCGCGCTCGACACAATGCTCAATGGTTTCGTTAGGTTCGGCGTAACCTGCTAAAGCACTGTACATACCGCTAATAAAACGTGGTGAACGTCCCAGCAAGATTTCATCACCACGGGTGACTACCACAATCATACAGGGTGATAAGCGCGGGTACTGCTGCACTCGGCACGGTTGACACTGCATCATGCGATGCCCTACTGCTTGCTGCATAGCTTGACCGCAACTGCCGCAAAAACGATGTTCTCTAGCCCAGGTGCCGATCTGGCTGGCGAAGGCTAATAAGCGAAATAAAACTAACCGCCCGTCCATCATAAAATGGCGCATATTTTCTAAGCTTAAGCCCGGTAACTCAAGCGCCTCAGCCAACTCAAAAACATAAACCGCTTCGCCATTTAAGTGGCCAATACCTTGTTCAGCAATATAAGTCTCGCCCAGTTGTTCACGTAACCATTCCCGTGGGAACAACAAACTGTGCTGATCACTTAAAAAGCTCATACGAAAGTGTGCAACTGCTAAGCCGCCACTTAAGTCAGTACTGGGCATGCCGTGCTGCCAATTCATCGGGGTAGTATCTACTGCAATCATTTACGCCTGTACACCTAAAGCCCGTAAGCTTTCATCGGCTAGGTCCAATACGCTACGGTTTTCTTTCGCATGTAAGAGCACACCGCCTTCTAAGTAATATTCAAGGCTGGTCAAAGCATCGGCGAGGGTATCTAACTGCTGCTCTGATGGCATTGTTTCTGCCTCAAGCATCCGTGTTTGAATGTAGTTTGCACAGGCTCCAACCTGCTCTGCAGCACGCTCCTGGTCTAGGAATAACAGCCCACCACGAACCAGCATCAAACTGCTGGGTACATTGGCCAAGTGCATTTTATCGCCATCAGACTCTAAGTATGAAGTGATTGCGCGCTTGGCTAAGCTAAGGCCACTTTTAGCCTCTTCGTTAACCACAATGCGTGCTTCAATCAGTTGATTACGTGCAAATGACTCATTTTCATCAATGGGTTCATTTTTTTGATTTTTTATCTGGCGCTCACCGCGTTCCAATCCTGCGACCATACTTTCGATATACAGCAGGCTGTCGGCGAGAGCCAATAAGCTTCCGCTTTCAATGGTCGATATTTCGTCCCAGCCCTCCACCTTTTTCAGGTGCTGTTTTAGCGCATTACTGGCGCCGCTCAGGCCTACCATGGATAAGGTTTTTTCTAATTTAGCTAAAATATTATGAAAATTATTTAAGATTGAGTTTTCTGCAGTACCACGCTCAATCAGATCCAAAATATCTTTAGCGCTGGTCAGCTCTTCACGGATTGCTACCGACAAGGAGCGTAAAACATTCTGCCCTGGACCTGAAAGACGCTGGTACTCATCGTCTAGCATGTGGTCGGTAAAGGGTAAGTCTGGCAAATTGGTTAGATTGCGCACTTGCTCGGCAATGTCGCCGGTGCTGTTGGCTAAAGCAATAAGGTAAAGTAAGTCTTTAATGACACTGCGCGGTGCGACGTAATCAGGATTGTCGCACTGCAGTTTAATTTCCCGGTCAATGCGCGCAAATAACTGTTTGCGGCTCTTTTTCGGCAGCAGCTGTGCATCTGCTTGTGACTCCAAGGCTCCGGCGCCAACCCAATACAGGTGACTGCTGGGCTGGCCGGCATACAGTTGGTCTAAGCGCAGCAGCGCGCGCATCATTAAACGCAAGCTGGCCTGCGGGTTTTCATCACGAATAAAAGCAAGCAAACCAATTTGATACATATGACGCAAGCGTCGCGACAAGGCGAGACTTTCTGCATTTCTAGGCTTTGCGGGCGTGCTTGGGCGTTGGCTATCAACCCGCGCAGCAAAGAAAAAGCTTTCTGGTAAAGGGGTTTGCTGGCCCGCACTGCGTAACTTATTGATCGCCGGTAGCAGTAATTCTGGCATTTCAATCCAGTTTGCTTCTAACTGCTCTAAGTAGCTGCGCAATACGTGTAAGGCGTTATTAATCGCAGTGAGCTGCTCGTTGCGCTCTTCAGTGGCACCCACTGGAATATCCATGGTCAGGGTGTGCGCTTCTTCCGCGAGCAATTCAGCTCCGGTCAATTCAACCAGCGATAAAATACCTTTAATTTGTTGTAAGTTCGTTACGGCATGCTGCAGCAAAGCACCGTTGTCACGAGCGTCTAAAAACTGCTCTAGATACTGCTGCGTTTCTGCCATGGTGGCGAAGAGTTCGTCGCGAACCATGCTAAGAGATGTTGCGCCAATACCCATGCTTAGCATCCTGTTCAAGTATAGTAATGTTAAAAACAAATAATAATTTTACTGCTTTAGACCCCATGCCCTCACCCTAAAGCAGCTAGCCCGCGATCATAGCAAGTCACTGCTGATTAAGTGCTGCAAGTTACTCAGAACATGCAGCACTTAACAAAACTGCGTTTTACTGAAACGTTTCTCGCAGTTTTAATCCTTAAACTCAGGTGTTTGCTTGCTCATATGCGCGGCCATAGCCACACGTAAATCTTCTGCCTGCAACATTGCCGCATTCCACGTTGCAATATAGTTAAGGCCATCAGCGATCGTATGATCACGCATATAGCGAATCATTTCCTTACTGCCTTGTACGGCGATCGGTGACTTCTTAGCGATGCTTTGCGCTATTTCAAAAACAGCCGTCATCAATGCTTCTTGATCAGCGTAGATGCTATTGACTAAGCCAATTCGCTGCGCTTCTTCACCATGTACCGTGCGGCCAGTATAAGCCAGCTCACGCATGATGCCGTCACCAATAATATGCGGTAGGCGCTGCAATGTACCAACGTCTGCAGCCATGCCCACATCAATTTCTTTAATGGCAAACTGGGCATCGGCGGTGCTGTAACGCATATCGCAGGCGCTGATCAAATCAATAGCACCACCAAGGCAGTAGCCTTGAATCGCGGCGATCACCGGCTTGGAGCATGCATCTACAGCATTAAACGATGACTGCAGCTCTTCAATCTTACGTTTTAGCGCACGCGCATTGCGTCCCACTTCTTTACCCAATTGTCCGCCAACTTGGGCCAACAACATCAAGTCAATGCCTGAAGAGAAATGCTTGCCGGCGCCAGATAACACCACAACACGCACTTCAGGGGTTTCTTCGACCCAGGCAAATATATCGCGTATTTCTGACCAGAATTCTGCGTTCATCGCATTGATTTTTTCTGGACGATTAATTTGCACATGGGCAACATTATCGTTTAATTCAACTGTAAATGCGCTGTACTCACTCACAAATCCCACCCCTAATCAAGTTTATTTTTATACGTTTTTAATTTTTATAATCTCGCTGCGCACACTATAGCAAGCAATAACAAAATGTCGATGCTGGCATAATCCCTTATTTTCATTGAGAACGATCAACGCCTACAGCGAAATACTTTGATACACTTAGCTTTATTCGGTCCCTTGCCCGGGAGTGGGCGGATCTTTTTCGGGAAATATTATAAATGTCCAAATCTTTTGCCGGCGCTTTCGGTCGTAACTTCCTAGGGCAGTCGCCCACTTGGTATAAGCAGACAATTCTGTTCTTCTTGATCCTTAACCCTTTCGTACTCCTGAGCCTAGGCCCAGCAGTGGCCGGTTGGTTATTGGTTGCCGAGTTTATTTTCACCCTTGCCATGGCGCTTAAGTGTTACCCGCTACAACCCGGGGGGTTACTGGTCACTGAAGCCATTATCATGGGGCTAGCCACGCCCGACGCGCTGTATGCGGAGTTGCTGCAAAACTTCCCGGTGATTCTGCTACTGATGTTTATGGTGGCGGGCATTTACTTTATGCAGGAACTGCTGCTAACGGTGTTTTCGCAGATACTACTTAAAGTGAAGTCCAAATCACTGCTCAGCCTGCTGTTTTGCGCCCTTGCTGCTTTCTTATCAGCCTTCCTTGATGCGCTCACTGTTACCGCGGTGTTGATCAGTGTGGCTGTGGGGTTCTATTCGGTGTACCACAAGGTGGCATCCGGCAAGAGTCCGCGCGAAGATAGCAACTACGGCTCTGACACTGATGTGATTGAATTGCACCGTGAAGACCTAGAAGAGTTCCGCGCCTTTTTACGCAGCTTATTAATGCACGCTGCAGTGGGTACCGCCCTTGGCGGGGTCAGCACCATTGTTGGTGAGCCACAAAACCTCTTGATTGGTAAAACCATGGGCTGGGACTTTGGTGAGTTCTTCGCGCACATGTACCCCGTGGCGATGCCCGTCTTTATTGCTGGCTTATGCACCTGTCTACTGCTAGAAAAAATGCACTGGTTTGGCTACGGTGCAAAACTTCCAAAACCAGTGCGTAAAGTCCTGGCAGAGTTTGACCAAGAAGAGCGTAAGCGTCGCACCAATACTCAAAGAGCTGCTTTAGTAGTGCAAGGTATTGCCGCTGTAATCTTGATGCTTGGCTTGGCCTTTCACGTGGCTGAGGTGGGCTTGATTGGTCTACTGGTAATTGTCTTGATTACCTCGCTCAACGGTATCACTGACGAAAACCAAATTGGCCGTGCATTCC
>JAAYTE010000084.1 GCA_012518175.1 Gammaproteobacteria bacterium
TGCAGGACTTGCTCCGTGACTATATTGCCAATGGCCCAACTGAAGCCGAACTGGCCGATGCCAAACGCGAAAGCCTCGGCAGCTTCCCACTCAGTGCTGCCAGCAACTCAGCAGTAGTTGGACAACTGGCTGCCATTGGCTTCTACGACATGCCGTTAACGTGGATGAGCGATTTTATGCAAGATTTACAAAAGCTCACCGTAGCCGATGTGCATGCCGCCTTTAAGCGCCACCTTGACCCTGAGCAGTTGGTCATTGTTACCGCTGGCCCAACGGTTGAGCAATTGCCGCTCCCAGAGCCAGTGGAGCGTGGCGACTCCGCTGCCATGGAGCGCCAACACTGATGGCTAAAAAACCTACGCCGATTACCCGCGGCCAGAGCCAAGTGCGTATCATTGGTGGACAATGGCGCTCACGCAAAGTTAACGTGCCCGATGCGCCGGGCTTGCGCCCCACTCCTGATAGGGTGCGTGAAACCTTATTTAATTGGCTTGCGCCCTACATTCAAGGGGCACGGGTGCTGGATGCATTTTGCGGTAGCGGTGCGGTGTTTCTGGAAGCCATGTCCCGCGGTGCCAGCAATGGCTTAGCACTGGATTTAAATGCTGACGCAACCAATAACCTACGCGCTAATCTAGCCTTGCTGCAGTGCACTACAGCTACAGTGCTAAAAGCAGATGCCCTGCAATACCTAAGTAATAACGCTGAGCAAGGCTTTGATATTGTCTTGCTCGACCCACCTTTTCACCAAAATCTACTGCTAGATGCGTGCCAGTTGTTAGAGTCCAATAACTGGCTCAAGCAACATGCGTGGATTTACACCGAAAGTGAGCAAGCACCCTCCAGCTTGGCGGTGCCGAGCACTTGGCGCTTGCACCGTGAAAAACGTAGCGGACAGGTACACTATGCGCTTTGGCAGAAACACGGTTAAGCTTTGTTTGCTGACTTAACCTGACAATTGCAGTAAGTTACTGTTTTTTAATTGTGTCATCGAGGTGATACGTGGAAGCTTTAAAGGGCAAGCTGGCACTGGGTGCCTTAAAATTAATTGCGTTGTTGCCATGGCGTGGGGTGCAAGCACTGGGCAGCGCCGCCGGCTGGCTGATGTGGAAAATACCCAACCGCTCACGTGAAATTGCCCGCCTCAACCTCAGCCATTGCTTTCCAGAGTTGAATGCCACTGAAATCGACCAACTTACTGGGCGCAGCCTCAAAGGTATCGGCAAGTCTTTTACCGAAAGCGCCTGCGCTTGGATCTGGCCACCAGCAAAGACGTTAGAATATGTGCGCGAAGTTGAAGGTTTGGAAGTTCTGCAAGAAGCTCTCGCCAGCGGCAAAGGCATCGTGGGCATCACCAGTCACCTAGGTAACTGGGAGGTGCTGAATCACTTTTATTGCGCACAATGTAAACCTATTATTTTTTACCGCCCACCCAAACTCAAAGCACTGGACGATCTTCTGAAAACCCAGCGTGTCCAGCAAGGTAATCGCGTTGCCCCCTCTACCCGCGAAGGCATTATCAGTGTCATCAAAGAAGTGCGCAGCGGTGGTTCTGTAGGTATTCCAGCGGACCCTGAGCCCAGCCGCAGTGCAGGTGTCTTCGTACCTTTTTTAGGCACCACCGCCCTAACCAGTAAATTTGTGGCAGGCATGCTAGGCGGCAAGCAAGATAAGGTCGCAGCCGTATTTTTACACGCGATTCGTCTCGCAGATGGCAGCGGCTTTAAAGTGATTTTAGAAGCAGCACCCGAGGCCATGTACAGCACCGATACTTACACTGCAGTGAGCGCGATGAGTGATGTGCTGGCCAGTTATGTACAGCGTTGGCCTGATCAGTATATGTGGACCATGAAGCGCTTTAAGCAGCGCCCAGAAGGTGAGCAGCGCTGGTATTAAAAAGTCCTATTGCTAGCGACGCGTAAAGCGGCTTACAGTAAAGCA
>JAAYTE010000085.1 GCA_012518175.1 Gammaproteobacteria bacterium
AACAGGCGGATGCTTGGATTACTGATCGTGTGCAATTGCAGGCTTTGTATGCCAAACCTTTAGCTCCAGCCGCTTTAGAGCTTGATGCTGAATTATTAGTATTATCGACATCTGGTTCCAGCGGTGAACCTAAACTCATTAGAAAAACCTTGCGCCAGCTCAGCAATGAGTTAGTTGTTCTAGAAGAACTTTGGGGTACTGCCTTAGGTTCTTCTACTGTGCTTGGCAGCGTGATCACCCAACATATCTACGGTTTATTATTTCGTTTGTTATGGCCACTTTGTGCGGGTCGTTATCTACTGCGCCTGCCCTTACCTTTTCCAGAAGATATTCAACAAGCAAGTTTGCATAATCAGTTTGCACAAAATGGTTTTACTTGGGTCGCCAGCCCTGCTCTATTAAAGCGCATGGGCGAAAATTTAGATTGGCCGGCTTTGCGTGGCGTGCACAAGGTTTTTTCCTCTGGCGGTCCTTTGCCGGCAGAGGCTGCTGATTTACTCGAGCAACGTTTACAGCAACGGCCAGTGGAAATTTATGGCAGTTCAGAAACCGGTGGCATTGCTTGGCGACAAACTGAGCTGTTATGGCAGCCTTTGTTTGGTGTGCAGCTTGCTTTAAATACCGATGGCGCTTTGCGCATCAATTCGCCATGGCTGGCGGTTGGGCAAACTGAACAAACAGCGGATGCTGCCGAGCTGTTTGCCGATGGTCGTTTTGCTTTGCGCGGACGTTTGGATCGAATTATAAAGCTGGAAGAAAAACGTATTTCTTTGCCTTTTTTAGAACAGCAATTGTCTCAGCATGAATGGGTTAGCGATGTACGCCTAGGTGTGGTTGCTGAAGGCCGAGCCAGTTTAGGTGCGTTATTGGTTTTAAGTGCGGTGGGCGTGCATGCCTTACGCAATAAAGGTCGCCGAGCGCTTACCCAAGGTTTACGAGATTATCTCAAAGATTTTTGCGAGCCTTTAGCTCTGCCACGGCGCTGGCGCTTTACTGAGCAGTTACCCTTAAATGCACAAGGCAAGTTGCCGCAGGCAGAGGTTGATCGTCAGTTGCTGCTTGAGCGCACGAAGCAACCTTTGTTGCTTAAACAGCAGCAGATCGCTAATGAGTGGTTGCTGGATTTACAGATACCCGTCGATTTAGCGTTTTTCAGTGGTCACTTCCCTACTGCACCTGTTGTACCTGGTGTGGTGCAAGTGGATTGGGCTGTTAATCTTGCGCAGCAGCTGCTGGATATACCAGCGCGATTTGTCGGGATGGAAGTGCTTAAATTTCAGCAGTTGGTACGCCCCGGAGATGAGGTGCGGCTTAAGTTAAGTTTTGATCATGCTCGGGCCAAGCTGCATTTTTCCTACAGCATGGGAGCGACCCGTTGCTCATCTGGACGTATCTTGTTGAGGTCGGCAGATGTTTAAACCGTGCGTGGTGATCCCCGTGTATAACCATGGGCAGCCTTTAATTGCGGTGGTCGCGCGCTTGCGAGAACTGCAGTTGCCTTGCCTCTTAGTTGATGATGGCTCACAAGCAGAAACGGCAATGATTATTGATGAGCTGACACAACTAGCTGAAGTGAGCTGTATACGTTTAAAGGTTAATCAAGGTAAGGGCGCTGCGGTGATGGCAGGGTTGCGTAAAGCGTTAGATTTAGGCTTTACCCATGCCGTGCAAATTGATGCTGATGGTCAGCATGATTTGCAGGTGGTGCCAGACTTTATTGCAGTAGCTAAGAAAGCACCCGATCATCTTGTTTGTGGCTATCCACAGTACGATGCTTGTGTGCCTAAAGCACGCTTGTATGCGCGCTATATAACTCATGTCTGGGTATGGATTCATACTTTGTCGTTGTCAATTCGCGACTCTATGTGTGGTTTTCGAGTCTATCCGCTGCTGCCTGCTGTGCAGTTGTTTGATCAGGTCAAGTTGGGAACGCGGATGGATTTTGATACTCAGGTGTTGGTGCATTTTAATTGGCGCGTTCAGCCTATGCGCTGGCTACCTGTAAAGGTGGTTTATCCCAAAGACGGTTTATCTAATTTTCGTGCTGTAGCTGATAATGTGCTAATTACTAAAATGCATACGTTGTTGTTTTTTGGCATGTTGCGGCGAGCACCACTTTTAATTGCTCGGTGGTTTTCCTAATGACTATTGATAAAGATAGTAAGCATTGGGCACAGCAAAGTGAGCGTGGTAGTTTTTTCTGGATGAAAATTACAGCTGTGTTGACCAGAGTTATGGGGCGAACACTGTTAACCCCAATTTTATATGGCATTGTTTTTTATTTTTTCGCAACGGGTCGAGTCGCGCGTAACAGTATTCGCGAGTACCAAAATAACTTAGCACGCTGGAGTGGGCGCACTGAGCTAAAGGCTTCTTCGATGCAGGTGTTTCGCCAATTTTTAACCTTTGCTGACAGTTTGTTGGACAAGGTCGATGTTTGGCATGGTCGGATTGGTTTAGAACATTTAGATGTGGATGATCCGCATGGTATTCGACAGCTTTCGCATCAGCATCAAGGGCGCGGGCAAATGCTGGTTGGCGCACATTTAGGCAATCTAGAAGTGTGCCGAGCTCTAGCGCAGATTGGTAAAAAAGTGCAGATGAATGTGTTGGTGCACACACGCCATGCCGAGTCATTTAATCGTTTACTCAATGAGTCAGGTGCCAGTCATCTGCGCTTAATTGAAGTCAGTCATTTAGATCCGCTGACTATGCTGCAACTCAGTCAGCGCCTCGAGCAAGGTGAATGGTTGGCGATTGCCGGTGATCGCGTTCCTTTACAAGAAGGGCGCCGTTCACAAGTAAATTTTTTAGGACAGTCAGCGTATTTTCCACAAGGCCCTTGGCTGTTGGCAGGGATTTTAAAGTGCCCAGTGAGTTTATTGTTTTGCTTAAAGCATCAAGGTCGCTATCGCATCAGTCTTGAGCCTTTTGCTGAGTCGGTGCAGTGGCAGCGTAAAAATCGTGAGCAAGTTTTGACGGAGACAGTCCAGCTTTACGCTGACCGTCTAGCCGCGCGCTGTTTAGAAGCACCTTTGCAGTGGTTTAATTTTTACCCGTTTTGGATAACCGATGAACAGTCCAGTAAGTAAACACGTGGTTTTTGGCAATCAGCCGTTACAGATTGAAGATATTTTAGCGCTCACTGAGCAACGTGCCAGCGCACGTTTACAAGACGATGCTGAGTTTCGTCAGCACATTGCCCGTGGAGCGGCATTTTTAGACTCATTATTAGACCGTGAAGGTGTCATTTACGGGGTGACCACAGGTTACGGTGATTCCTGTGTAGTGCCGGTACCTTTGCACCAAGTCGAGGCTTTGCCCAAGCACCTCTATACCTTCCATGGTTGTGGTTTAGGCCAGCATTTAGATGCGGCCGGTACCCGAGCGGTATTGGCTGCGCGTTTGCAGTCATTGTGTTTTGGTATGTCCGGTGTGCGCGTTGAATTATTGGAGCGCCTGCAAGCTTTTCTTGAGCATGATATTTTGCCGTTGATTCCTGAAGAAGGCTCGGTCGGTGCCAGTGGAGATTTAACGCCATTATCTTATGTGGCCGCGACCTTATCCGGTGAGCGTCAAGTGCTGTATCAGGGTCAAATCTGTGACTCATTGGCTGTGCATAAAAGCCTTGGTTGGCAGCCTTTAGTGTTGCGTCCTAAAGAAGCTTTAGCTCTGATGAATGGCACGGCAGTGATGACAGGAATTGCTTGTCAGGTGTATGGCCGTGCAGAGTATTTATTGAAACTAGCCACGCGTATTACCTCGATGAATATGGTGGCTTTGCAAGGTAATGCGCAACATTTTGATGAACGCCTATTCTTAGCCAAACCGCACCCTGGACAAATGCAGGTAGCCGCTTGGTTGCGTGAAGATTTAGACAGCGCTCGTGAGAGCAATCAGGGACACGCCGCTGATGCAGAATTACGTGGCTTGCACCGTTTGCAAGACCGTTACTCTTTGCGTTGTGCGCCGCATGTCTTAGGAGTTTTAGCCGATAGCTTGGCGTGGTTGCGGCGTTTTATTGAAACCGAACTCAATAGTGCCAATGACAACCCGATTATTGATGCTGAAGAAGAGCGTGTGTTGCATGGCGGCCACTTCTATGGCGGGCATATTGCTTTTGCCATGGACAGTTTGAAAAATCTCATTGGGAATATTGCTGATTTACTCGATCGCCAATTAGCCTTGCTAGTGGATTGCCGCTACAACCATGGCTTGCCAAGTAATTTATCCGGTGCTTGTGCTGAAACGGCGATGATTAACCATGGCTTTAAAGCAGTGCAAATTGGTGCAAGCGCTTGGACTGCCGAAGCCTTAAAAAACACCATGCCTGCCAGTGTTTTTTCGCGCTCTACTGAATGTCACAATCAAGATAAGGTCAGTATGGGCACTATTGCCGCGCGTGATGCACGACGTGGTTTAGAATTGGTTGAGCAAGTTGCTGCTGCAACCTTATTGGCTGCGCAACAAGGTATTTGGTTGCGTGGGCAAATGGCTGAGCAAAAACTGCCCGCTGCGCTAGCCGCTATGCATGCTGAATTGGCCAAGGATTTCCCACCGTTGATTGAAGACCGTGCCTTGGAAGCTGAACTGCGTTTATGCTTACAGCGGATTCGGGCACAGCATTGGAGTCTTTATGCGTAAAAAAGGTGTAATACAAGAAACGGTCACTATGGACGTGCCGTTTTTTGATGTGGATATGATGGACGTGGTTTGGCATGGCCATTACATCAAA
>JAAYTE010000086.1 GCA_012518175.1 Gammaproteobacteria bacterium
CAGGCTTTTTCAGCAATGCCTGCAGGCGACGGCGTAAGCGATGCTGATCAGCGCTCATGGCGAGTTTAATCTGGGAAAACAGTGGGTTGTGTTGTGCTGGTTTGCTCATTAACGCCTAATACATATCTAAATCAGAGCTGGCTATTGTCGCAGATTTACTGGCGTATTGCTGTATTAGCAACGCACTCGCGCCCTGATAACTTGTATACTCGAGGCATATTGTCCGCTTATTCGCTTGCTGGTCTATTATCAGCAGCCGCATTACAAGGATCTGCTTAGATGTTAATGGTTATCTCTCCGGCGAAAACACTCGATTACACCAGTCCTCTGGCCACCACCGAGTTTACTCAGCCTCGCTTTCTTGAACAATCCAGCCAATTAATTGCAGTATTGCGCCAGCTTGCGCCCAATGAACTGGCAGAATTAATGAAACTGTCCGATAAATTAGCCGGCCTGAATGTGGCGCGCTTTACTGAGTGGCAACCCGATTTTAATTTAGACAATGCCAGACAAGCTATTTTGGCCTTTAAAGGTGATGTCTATACCGGTTTAGATGCCCAAAGCCTGAGCGCGGAAGACTTTGACTACGCCCAGCAGCACTTACGGATTCTATCGGGTTTGTATGGCGTACTGCGCCCCTTGGATTTAATGCAGCCCTACCGCCTAGAAATGGGTACTAAGCTCGACAACCCTAAAGGCAAAAACCTCTATGAGTTTTGGGGCGAGCGCCTCACCCAGTCTCTCAATCAATGCTTGGCGGAACAAAAATCTAAGGTACTGCTTAACCTTGCTTCCAACGAGTATTTTAAAGCGGTCAAACCCAAGCAGCTGGACGGCACTTTAATTAATGTGGATTTTAAAGACTTTAAAAACGATCAATATAAAATCATCAGCTTTTATGCGAAAAAAGCCCGCGGGATCATGGCGCGCTATGTGATCCAGCATAAAATTGACAGCGTAGAAGCGCTAAAAAACTTTACTGAACAAGGCTATTACTACAGCGCTGAGCAATCGAAACCCGATCATTTAGTCTTTTTACGCGATCAAGCGCAGGAGTAGCAGTATGCTCCCGCCTGCGTTAATACCTCTCACCTGGCTTGCCTTACTGCTGCGCTATCCAAAACGTACGCTCATGATTGGCGCGCCATTGGTGCTGCTACTTGCTGGCGTAACCGCTTGGTTGCTGCTTGATGGGCGCTACAATCAGCGCCTCTTAGATCATCTTGATATGCAGATCAGTTACGCTCCTGAGCAATGCCCAGTCAACCAACCGCTACTTGTGCAGTTACGTAACAACACCGATTATTCGCTCAAGAACTTACAGTGGCGCATCGCCGCCTATCGCCCAGGGGAAAATATTAACCTGGTGGCAACCCTCTTCACCGAAGCTCGCTACACCAGTTCCAGCCCTTTAGTATCAGGGGCCCAGTGGCAAACATGCCTGCCATTGCCTAACTTACGTGCTGGTTACCGAGCAAGCACTGTTGAGTTTCGTGTGGAGCGTCGTCAAGGCAACTTTGTCCGATGAATACACGCGGTACTGCACTTAACTGTGGCACAGCGCCCCGTGCTTGGTTACTATCGGTGACACTTGTTTGTTGAGTGGCACCATGTACATTTATCGTTTAGTACTCATTTTAGTTGTTGGTATTTATCTGTTTTCGCCTGCCATTATGGAATGGTGGACGGCAGCAGATAGTGTTTGGTACCGCCCTTACTTACTGTGGCTTATTTTAATCGTGGTCACTTTTATTTTGCAGAGTCAAAAAGATGCTGACGAGCTTTAGTATAAGCCAGCTGGTGCTGATCAGTACCACCTACCTGTTAACCCTATTCGGCGTTGCTTGGGCCACTGAACACCGTTGGGTGCCGCGCTGGATTGTGCGCCACCCTCTGACTTATATTTTATCGCTGGGCGTTTACGCCAGTGCCTGGGCATTTTTTGGTTCAGTGGGGCTGGCCTATCAATATGGTTATGGCTTTTTAGCTATTTACTTAGGTTTGTCTGGGGCCTTTTTACTCGCTCCGGTGCTGCTCTACCCTATTTTGCATCTGACGCGCACCTATCAGCTGTCTTCCTTAGCTGACTTGCTGGCGTTTCGCTTTCGCAGCAGCTGGGTTGGCGCCATAACCACAATTGGCATGCTCTTGAGCGCTATGCCCTTGCTGGCCCTGCAGATTCAGTCGGTGGCTGACACCATAGGTATTTTGACCCGCCAACCGATTCAAGATTATGTGGCTTTAGCCTTCTGTGTACTCATCACCCTTTTCTCAATTTTATTTGGCGCACGGCATATTTCCACCCGAGAAAAACATGAAGGACTGGTTTTTGCGATTGCTTTTGAATCGCTGGTGAAGTTGGTTGCCTTGCTTATTATCGGTGCTTATGCGGTTTTTGTCGTATTTGACGGTCCGAGCGATCTGGACATGTGGTTGTCACAAAACCAGTCCATTTTGGCTGACTTACAAATTCCCTTACAAGAAGGCCCATGGCGCACTTTATTGCTGTTGTTTTTTGCGTCAGCCATTGTCATGCCGCACATGTACCACATGATTTTCACCGAGAATCTCAACCCGCGCTCGATGGTCAGTGCCAGTTGGGGTCTGCCCTTGTTCTTACTGTTGATGAGCTTGCCTATACTGCCCATTTTGTGGGCGGGTTTAAAACTGGGCGCACCCACCTCGCCAGAATACTTCACCTTAGGTTTAGGTTTAGCAGTTAACAGTGAACGTTTAACCCTGCTGGCTTTTATGGGTGGCTTATCCGCAGCCAGCGGGGTGATTATTGTCCTGACTCTAGCCATGTCTGGCATGGTAATGAATCACTTGGTTTTACCGCTGTATCAACCGCCCGCTGAAGGCAACATTTACCGCTGGCTAAAATGGATGCGGCGTACGCTGATTGTCGCCATTATCTTGGCTGGCTATGGTTTTTACCTCTCACTGGGCTCGCAGCAAGATTTATCCAACCTGGGCTTAGTTGCTTTTGTAGCCACCTTGCAGTTTTTACCTGGGGTGCTTTCGGTTCTCTACTGGCCAAGGGGCAACAGCTACGGCTTTATCAGTGGCGCGGTGGCGGGAATGATCACCTGGAGCATTGGTATGTTGCTGCCCATGTTCAGCAATATCCAAGAGTTTTATTTACCGCTATTGGATTACACCTATGTGCTGGATGACCGCAACTGGCACTTCTCAGCCATTGCCGCACTGAGCATGAACTGCATTACCTTTATTCTGGTTTCGCTGTTGACCCGCACCAGCATAGAAGAACAGCGCTCTGCACAGGCCTGCGTAGTCAACAATGTGCGCCGCCCTGAGCGCCGTGAACTCTATGTCAGTACCCCCCACGAGTTTGCTGTTGAACTGGCCAAACCCTTGGGGGCAGTGACTGCACAACGGGAAGTCGAGCAAGCGCTGCAAGACTTACAAATCCCCTTTGATGAACGCCGTCCCTTTGCCTTACGGCGCTTGCGTGACCGCATCGAAGCCAACCTTTCAGGCTTGATGGGCCCCAGTGTGGCCCAGGACTTAGTCAGCACTTTTCTACCTTATAAAACAGATAGCCAAAGCTATATCAGTGAAGACATTCACTTTATTGAAAGCCGCCTCGAAGACTATCA
>JAAYTE010000087.1 GCA_012518175.1 Gammaproteobacteria bacterium
AGCTTAATTTTTAAGATATTTCCTTAAGAATCAAACTCTTACGTTAAGCAGCTGTTGCTGTGTTTGCCTAACGAGGTGCGCATTCTACATGCTTTTAAAAGGCTGTAAAGGCCTTTTATGGAAATAACTCAAATTAATGTCATTTAAACCGCACAGGCACTTATAAATCATTGCTGCTTGCCGTCAACTCCCGGCATTGCGGCCAAACCAAAACCATACGCGCCCCACCTAAAGCTTTACTTTTTTCAATTCGCACTCGGCCAGCATGCCAATGCATGATGCGCTTAACAATAGCCAAGCCAAGGCCATGACCACCGGATGCTCGGGTCCGGCTATCATCTAAACGTATAAAGGGTGTGAGTACTTTTTCGCGCAATGCCTCAGCAATACCATCACCATCATCCTCCACCTCTATATAGCAAAATCCATTTTTAACATTACAGGAAACCAGAACCTGGCTGCGTGCATAGCGCTGCGCGTTACTCACTAAATTTTGCAAAGCTTGGCGCATATACCTACTTTCAACATCAGCCCAGCACTCTTCGGCCTCCTGATAAACTAGCTTAATGCTTATTTCAGGGCGCAAAGGAGCTAGCTCTTGGGTTACCTGCTCAAGCAAAGCATTGAGCTCAAGGCGTTTAAAACTAATTGTCGGCATTCCAGCTTCAAGCCCAGCATAAGTCAACATTTCATTGAGCAGCTCGTCCATATCTTCAATATCTTGATCCATTCCTTGCAGATATTTGCTGCGCGCTTGGCTCTCTTGAGCACTGGCTGCCATATCCAAACCGAAACGTAAGCGTGCTAATGGCGTACGCAGCTCATGGGCCACAGCTCGCACCATGTCACCCTGCACATTTATCAGTATCTTTAAGCGTGCAGCCATCTCATTAAAGCGCACCGCTAAGCGCCCGACCGAGTCATACCCACCTTCAGTTACTTTAATATTGAGATGTCCCTCGGAAATTCGCGACGCCGCACTTTCTAAATCTTGTAAGCGTCGCTCTAAATGCCGCACCAGCAAATACACCAATATCCCAATCATGCTCAAACCAAGCGCAGCGATAAGCAGTAGCAAGTGAGTAGGATAAGCATTGACCTGCCGCACCGGCCCCAGCATAAGTACCCAAGGCGTGTCATGCACGCCAGCAAAAACTCGGATTGCATCACCGCCCTGATCCAGCGCCATAACAGTGTCGCCCTCCTCAACTCGGCGCAGCTGATCAGCATCTAAATCAGTTTTATCTACGGTAAGCAGGCGCAAGTCAAAACCAAACTGGTGCCGCTCTGTCAGCTGCGCCAGTTTGGTTGCCTGCTCTCCCGCGGGATAACGAATCAGCTCATCAATTAGCAGATATATAGTTGCACGCGCTAATTGCTCGCTCACTCGCCGCACTTCGGCAACCAGAACTTTAGGCTCTGCCCCTCCAATCAAACTATAAATTTTTGCCGGCGCAGTAGCGTTCGGCTTTACCAGCACTCGACCACGCAACAACTGGCCACGATCGCTACGGTCGAGAGCAAGCGCCGAAATAGGCTTAATATATAGCGGCACACCTAGTAAACGACTCCATAAGGCAATAGTGCGCTTACGCTCAACTGCGTCAAGTCCTTCTAGATTGCTCGCCATTAAACGAAAAGTGCCACTGGCTAAGCGCTCTCGATGCTGCTCAGCACGAATCTCATTGGTCAAATGCAATGCCAACGCACCAAGCCCTGCAGTCAATATCAGCGCTGCAAGCAAACCACCATATATTCTGAAAAAAATCGAGTTCACGAGAGCTCTTGAGCGGCTTCGCGCACAAAAAGATAGCCTTTATTACGGATGGTTTTTATCACTCTCGGCTGCTCTCCATCATCACCAATGCGCGGGCGTATGCGTGAAATCCTCACATCAATCGAACGGTCAACCCCGTCATATTCAATACCGCGCAACTCACTAAAAATCAATTCCCTCGACAAGGGCGTACCGGCATTGACTGCCAACAGCCAGAGCAAATCAAACTCGGCCCCAGTCAGCTCTATATGATTGTCATTTAAAAAAGCGCTGCGCCGGGCATAATCAATACTGAGTCGCCCAAACCTAAGCACCTCAGGCTCAATATTTTTCGCGACGGTATTCTCCGCCCGACGGAGTAAAGCTTTAATTCGCGCCAGCAATACTGCCGGCCGCGCTGGCTTGCAGACATAGTCGTCAGCACCTTGCTCAAAGCCCTCAACCTGATCCGCATCATCAGTACGCGCAGTCAGCATCAATATCGGCCCTTTATAACCTTGGCGCACACTGCGACAAACTGAAAACCCATCCAGACCTGGCAGCATCAGATCTAAAACCACTAAATCAGGCTGCTCATCCATAATTCTTTGCACGGCTGCGCTACCATTGTTTTCTAACAATACGGTAAAACCTTGTGCTTGCAGATACTCACAGGTTAACTGCGCCAAGCGCTCATCATCTTCGACAATTAAAATAGTACTCATAAAACCTCAAGCAACTGCGCAGATAACACACCATATAAACTATCCTCTAGCCATAGCAGTTTTGGTGCAAGCCATGACCCATATACCCAAAAACCTCAGCGTGCAGTATTTAGCCAAGCACCAGCATGCTTTATTAACAAAACTTTACCGCAGTCACGCGAGTCGTATGCGCATCACTCCACAGGCCGATGTTTGGGTTGTTCGCAATCCGGCGCTGATTGCCGGCTTATGCCTGTCCCCTGTTGCCCATGGTTACTGGCTGACCAGTTTATTTACTGCTCCCCAATACCGCCAACAAGGTGTTGCAAGCCTTTTGGTTGAACAAGCGCTGCTCAACTATCCAAACTCGCCTATCTGGTTATTCTGCAACCCAAAACTGCAAACCTTTTATCACACTCTTGGTTTTCTTGAGACTCAAGACTTACCCGAGCAATTAAGTGATCGTTTAGCTCGCTACCAGCAGCATAAAAATCTAATTGCAATGCAAAATACTGAACCACGCAAACAAAGGTAGCCTTTTGCCATTATATATACTTGACTGTTATGCTAGACAATGAATACTAGATAAAAATAAAAGGCATCGGCATAAATGCTCAAGCTCACGACAAAGCTCTTCAAACGGCGTTTAAGGCATAACTTTCAGCTTTCAATCATCACTTTGATGAGTTTTTTTGGTGTCTTAAGTATTACACCCTATGCTTTATACCGCTATTACACAGCCGATTTAACTGTAGCCATTGCTGACAGTTTTGCAATCATTTCAATCTTGGTTGCGGTTATCTATGCTTGGCGCACCAATAACACTGTCAAGCCTGGCCTGTATTTAGCGATAATTTTCTCCACAGTGGCCACAATTGTCACGATAAAGTTAGGCATTAACGGGTACTTCTGGATTTACCCGTTAATTTTATTTAACTTTTTTATGGTTCCCCCCCTGCGTGCGCTGACGATAATGGTTACAGTCTTAGCCAGCGTAGTGATTTACCACACCCTTCACCCTAACACCGTGTTTCCCAACCACTATCAAATGGTTTCATTTTTAGTGACATGCCTTCTTTCTAGTTTCCTCACCTTTATTTTTGCATTTAGAACGCAGCATCAGCGTGAACGCCTTGAGAACTTAGCTTCTCATGACCCCCTGACTGGCGCCTATAATCGCCGAATAATGGCTATAGAGCTGAATAAAGCAGTACGCGACACTCGAAGCATGCGTATATATAGCTTGCTGATCATGGACCTGGATCATTTTAAAAACATCAATGACACCTTTGGCCACCTGACGGGCGATCAAGTTTTAGTCGACTTTGTACGCATTATTCAGGCAAGTATCCGCGAGAATGACCAACTGTTTCGTTATGGCGGTGAAGAGTTTGCTTTGTTGTTGCCTGACACAAATCATGATGGCTTAGAGGTTGTCGCTGCCATGTTAAAAAAGCAGGTATCGAGCAAACTCTACAGCCCAGCAGGCTCCGTAAGCGTGTCCATTGGTGGAGCTGTTTTAAACAGCAAAGAAAGCTATCCTGACTGGTTTAAGCGCGCAGATGATCAGCTTTACATAGCTAAGCAAGCAGGGCGCAATTGTTATCGGATAGCTGCCCCAGACAACCTCAGCTATCAAGCTGCATAAAATCCCAAAAGCACCACCATAACACCCCCTAACGCTATCTTATCCCAGCGTTCTTCCTTAATATAATCCTCTTCAACTCAAGACTCAGGTCATATTAATGTCAATATCCACTGGGCTTATAGCACTGGTTGCGCTGGCCTATATGGCAGTTTTATTTGCCATAGCGTTTTATGGTGACCGTCGCGGCACCTCAGTCAGCCCGCGCATGCGTTCGACCATCTACAGTTTATCGCTAGCGGTGTACTGCAGTAGCTGGACTTTTTTTGGTTCAGTTGGTCAGGCCGCGGAACAGATCTGGTCATTTCTCCCCATTTATATTGGCCCTATCTTGCTACTGACCCTAGCACCTTGGGTACTCAAGAAGATGGTGATAATTAGCAAGCAGGAAAACATTACCTCCATTGCCGACTTTATCGCTGCGCGCTACGGTAAATCACAGCGCTTAGCGGTGGTGGTCACCATAATTAGCGTGGTTGGTGTTTTGCCTTATATTGCCTTGCAGCTCAAAGGTATTGTCTTAGGCGTGAATTTACTCACTGGTACCTCAGCAAACTCAACTGGCACCTACGCGCAAGATACCGCTTTAATAGTCACTGTTGCTCTTGCGCTGTTTACGATTTTATTCGGTACGCGCAACCTAGATGTTACCGAGCATCACCGTGGCTTAATGTTTGCCATTGCCTTCGAATCCTTAGTCAAACTCATGGCGTTTATTGCAGTTGGGTTGTTTGTGATTTACGGCCTGTATAACGGTCTTGGCGACTTGTGGCAGCAAGCCAAAGATGCGCCCAAACTTGAATCGTACTGGAGTGCAGCTACCAACTGGCCGGCGATTATTGTGCAAACATGCGTAGCCATGATGGCCATTTATACGCTGCCACGGCAATTTCACGTCACTGTGGTCGAAAACAACGACTACGCTGACCTACGTATAGCGCGCTGGGTGTTCCCTGCTTATCTGCTTTTGGTCGCCTTATTTGTTGTCCCCATTGCCTTGGCTGGCCAGCTACGTCTACCTGCTTCAGTCGTGCCAGACTCCTTTGTCATTAGCCTGCCGCTAGCTGAAGGTAACCCAACACTTGCTTTGCTAGCCTTTATTGGCGGGGCTTCTGCCGCCACCGGCATGGTTATCGTGGCGGCTCTCACCTTAGCCATTATGATCTCAAATCATATTTTATTGCCGTCGATGCTGGCTGCGCGCACCAGCGAACGTCCTTTTGAAGCCTTCCGTTACTGGATGCTCACGGCTCGTCGCCTCAGCATTATTATTATTTTACTGCTGTCATATATCAGCTATCGCTTACTAGGTACCAACACCAGCCTTGCGACTATTGGGCAAATTGCCTTTGCCGCATTAACCCAGCTAGCACCAGCCATGATTGGCGCGTTAATTTGGAAGCAAGCCAATCGCCAAGGTGTATTTGCCGGACTGATTGCTGGCTCTCTGTTATGGGCTTATACGCTGGTATTACCCCTTATAGCCAGCAGTATGAGTTGGCCCTTGGCTGCATTTCCTGGGCTAACTTGGCTAGCAAACCAGCCATTTGGACTGCCCATTGACCCGCTCACCTTGGGCGTCTCGCTGTCTTTAAGCGGCAATTTTCTACTTTTTATTCTAGTTTCGCTATTTTCTCGAACTCGAGTATCAGAGCACTGGCAAGCCAGCCGCTTTATTGGTCAACATGTGGGTAGCAGGCAGACATTTACTGTACAGATCAGTGATTTATTAACACTAGCCGGTCGTTTTGTTGGTGAAGACCGTGCCAAGCAAAGCTTTATACGTTTTGCGTACAAAAAAGGGTTTGGCTTTAATCCCAACGAGACGGCAAATGGTGAATGGGTTGCACACACTGAGCGCTTGCTTAACGGCGTTTTAGGCGCCTCTTCGACTCGCGTGGTGGTTAAAGCGGCCATTGAAGGCCGTGAAATGTATGTCGAAGATGTCGTTCGCATTGTGGGCGAAGCTTCCGAAGTTTTACAATTCAACCGCACCTTACTGCAGGGCGCTATTGAAAATATTACTCAAGGTATCAGTGTGGTCGATCGTTCCTTGCGCTTAGTGGCATGGAACACTCGCTATTTAAAACTCTTTGACTACCCTGATGACTTAATTCAAGTGGGCCGCCCCATTGCAGATATTATTCGCCACAATGCCCGCCATGGTCTCTGTGGCCCCGGCGACGTTGATACACATGTCAGCAAGCGGCTGTACTGGATGCGCCAAGGTAATGCGCACACCTCCGAACGCTTATTCCCCAATGGTCGCGTTATCGAATTGATCGGTAACCCGATGCCCGGCGGTGGCTTTGTCATGAGTTTCACTGATATTACTGCTTTCCGTAAAGCTGAAGAAGCCTTAAAGGAAGCCAATGAAAGCCTTGAGCATCGCGTCAGTGAGCGTACCTATGAGCTGTCACAACTCAATATCGCGTTAAGCGATGCTAAGCATGTTGCCGAAAATGCCAACCAATCAAAAACGCGTTTTTTAGCTGCAGTCAGCCATGACCTCATGCAACCTCTCAATGCAGCACGCCTATTTTCCGCAGCCTTATCCCATCAAGAAGCCTTACCCAGTGACGCACAGGAACTGGTTAAAAATCTGGATAGCTCGCTGCGCTCAGCAGAAGATTTAATTAGTGACTTACTTGATATTTCACGACTGGAAAGCGGCCGCATTACGCCTCAATGCCAGCCTTTTGCCCTCGGCCCTTGGCTGGAAGCTCTTGGTGCTGAATTTACAGTCTTAGCTGAGCAACAAGGGATTGATTTTCGCTTACGCAGCACCTCTCTAAACATTGTCAGCGACCCTAAGCTCTTACGGCGCATAGTACAAAATTTCCTAACCAATGCTTTTCGCTATGCCAATGGTAGTGTGCTACTTGGCGTGCGTCGCCAAGGCGAGCAGGTGCGTATTGATGTCTGGGATAAAGGACAAGGTATCCCGGCTGATAAATTACAATTCATCTTTGAAGAGTTTAAACGCTTAGACAGCCACCAAACGCGCGAAGAGAAAGGCTTAGGTCTTGGCTTGGCCATTGCTGACGGTCTCAGCAAAGTTCTTGGGCATAAAATAGAGGTGCGCTCTTGGTTAGAGAAAGGCAGTGTATTTAGCATTACTGTGCCTATGCATAGCGGCCAGTTAAATAGCTCTCCCCCACCTATCCAGCAGGATAGCAGTCCTGCTAAACCCTTAGCTGGCCTGCAAGTACTTTGCGTGGACAATGAAAGCAGCATCTTAGTTGGTATGCATAGCCTATTGTCACGCTGGGGCTGTGATGTCCTCACCGCCAGTAATCGCCATGAGTGCGCGAGCCTAATTCAGAGCGGTATTGTGCCTGATCTGGCACTGGTGGATTACCATCTTGATGCCGGTGACACTGGCATTGAATTGCTCTCATGGTTACGCCAGCAGCTAGAGGCGCCAATTCCTGGCATTGTTATTAGCGCTGATGGACGCCCTGAACTGGTCAGCGAGGTGCATGCCGCAGGCCTCGACTTCTTAGCCAAGCCTGTTAAACCTGCAGCGTTACGCGCCTTAATTAACCGCTACCGACCACTAAGCTAGTGTTGTTAAGCGTATTAATTACAACACTGGATATGCAGTGTTCAGTGCTACTCAATGTGGCGAAACCTAGGCAAAAAAAAGGGCAACCTAAGTTGCCCGAATTGCCTTGCGTGCCTTGCTGTTAAAGAAAGTCAGTTCGACTTACGATTCTGCTCTGACTTTCTAACGAAATAGTAGAGACCGAAGAAGAAAGCGACCATGAGGGCGACTGTCCCGATACCAGCGAATACGACCACATCCATAAACATTGCAATCTCCTAACGCTATCTAATTAACTGGTTACTAAGGTAAAGCAAAAAACTAAGTAGCACATTGATAGAGGTCAATAGATGCGCCTCTTAATTGAGCTCTCATCTATGCATAAGCATGATCACTGGCGTTTCTTCTTAGCTTTTTTCTTCGTCTTCACCTTAGCTGTCGGTAAAGGTAAAGCTTTAACAAATGCCGCGCGCACATCCTGCAAGCGTTTTTCATTTAGGTCATGCACACGCCGCACCCGCTCGCCGGATAAATCAATCACATTGTTTTCTAGCTCATGCCCCATTTCATCACCTATAACCCACGTTTGAAACTACTCTACTCTGACCTTAAATAAATTGAGTTAGACCGCCTAACTAGACTTTCACATCAACCCAAAGCCCTTTACGTGATAGCCCGCCGCTATCTTTGGGCTCGGCCTGATCCGTTTTTTGATCCTGCTCATCAGCCTGCTGCTCAGCTTCGCGAGATTCTTGGTAGCGACGCCGTTGCTCTTCTTGCGCTCTTTCACGGGCCTCAGATGACTCGTCTTTTTCAATCCCCAAGGCACTGCTTTCAGCTGTTTCTTGAGCTGGCGTGACTGGCGCAATAGCAGGCTTAGGCTTGGGAACGTCTTGCTGCGAGGTGACAGGCACCAAACCATGTGGAATAGGTGGCAACATAAGAGTTCTCCTGCAATAACAGTGCAAGTTGCACTATAGCTAGACCTGCGGCAATTGTCCCCCGAGTAAGTTTGAACAGCATCACAATAAGACAAAGGTGTCCTCTAGGCTAGTATCCGTTATCATAACGCGCTTTTTACATTACGCGGAGACAAGCATGACGCAGCAGTATCTACCCGGACAACGCTGGATTAGTGACGGCGAGGCAGAACAAGGCCTTGGTACAGTTCTCACCTCAGATGGTCGCCTACTCACCATTCTTTACCCAGCTACGGGAGAAACTCGCCAATATTCGCAGCGCAATGCTCCCTTAACGCGTGTCCGTTTTGTCCCAGGCGATGAAATCAGTCACTTTGACGGCTGGACGATGACTGTTCGCGAAGTCAGTGAAATAGATGGTTTGCTGATTTACCAGGGTTTTAACAGCAATAACGAAGACTGTTTACTACCAGAAACCCAGCTCTCTAACTTTATTCAGTTCCGTATGGCCAGCGACCGTTTAGTGGCCGGCCAAGTTGACCCCCTGTCTTGGTTTACCCTGCGCTACAACTCCTTGCAGCATAACAGTGACATTCAGCAGTCTGAGCTTTGGGGTTTAGCTGGCGTGCGCGCACAGCCCATTGCGCACCAGCTGCACATTGCTAAAGAGGTTGCTGATCGTATTGCCCCTCGTGTGCTGTTGGCTGATGAGGTGGGTTTAGGCAAAACCATTGAAGCGGGTTTAATTATTCACCGCCAATTACTCAGTGGTCGTGCCAGTCGTATTTTGCTAATAGTGCCGGAAACCCTGCAGCATCAATGGTTAGTTGAAATGCGCCGCCGTTTTAACTTAGATGTAGCACTGTTTGATGCTCAGCGTTTTTTAGAAAGTGACGCAGACAACCCTTTTGAAGACTGCCAAATTGCTTTGGTGGCGATGAATTGGCTGCTTGAAGACCAATTGGCGCAAGACGCTCTTTTCAGCTGTGACTGGGACATTATGGTGGTTGATGAGGCGCACCACCTTGTCTGGCACCCCGAGCAATCGAGCCCTGCTTATGAATTGATTGAGGGCTTAGCTGGAGTCGTACCAGGTGTCTTACTCCTCACTGCCACGCCTGAACAACTAGGCCAAGACAGTCATTTTGCTCGCTTACGCTTACTGGATCCGCACCGTTTCCATGATTTAGCTGCTTTCCGTGAAGAGAGCCAGCATTATCAAGCCATTGCCGATGCAGTACGCGAACTACTGGAGCAAGAACAACTCAGTAGCACTGCCGAAGCCACCATCCAAACATTTTTAGGCGACAGCAGCCAAGCTCTGATCAGTGCATTTAATACTGGAGATAGCCAAGCAGCACCACGCTTAATTCGCCAACTATTGGATCGTCACGGCACGGGGCGCTTACTGTTTCGCAATACTCGCGCAGCAATTTCAGGATTTCCAGAGCGCAAACTGCATGCGGCACCACTGCCCTGCCCTGAGCAATACGCAACTCACCCTGTTGATTTGCATGCACAACTGTACCCAGAACTTTATGCGGGCGGCCCAAGCTCACTGGCATTAGACGAAACAGAAGACAGTGGCGCGGCACAACACTGGTGGCAGTTTGATCCGCGAGTTGATTGGTTGCTAGCCACCCTCAAAGAGCTAAAGCAAGAGAAAGTGCTGGTCATTTGCGCCCACGCTGACACAGCTCTTGATCTAGGTGATGCACTACGAATTCGCTCTGGCATCCCAGCGACAACCTTCCACGAAGGCATGAGCATTATCGAGCGCGACCGTGCAGCAGCCTGGTTTGCCGACGATGAATTTGGCGCGCAGGTTATGTTTTGCTCAGAAATTGGCAGCGAAGGTCGTAACTTTCAGTTCAGCCATCATCTAGTGCTCTTCGATTTACCCCAGCATCCAGACTTACTTGAGCAACGCATTGGCCGTCTTGACCGTATCGGTCAACAACACACCATTGAAGTGCATGTGCCTTATTTAGAAGGTACTGCGCAACAGCGGGTATTTGAATGGTATCACCAAGCCCTCAATGCCTTTTTAGCCACTTGCCCAACTGGTAATGCTTTGCAATTAGAGTTTAGCGAGCAACTTGAAGGCATGCTGCTGGATACTGAAAACAGCGTCGATTGGCAGTCTCTATTGGCGAGTGCCAGTGCGATGCGCGCTGAGCTAGAAGTTGAGATGGAAAAAGGCCGTGACCGTCTACTCGAAATCAACTCTAGTGGTGCCGGTCGCGGCCAAGCTTTAGTAGAAGCCATTGCCGCACAAGACGATACCTTTGCACTGCCCATTTATATGGAACAGCTATTTAATGCTTTCGGTATTAACAGCGAAGACCATTCTGATAACGCTTTGATCTTACGCCCCAGCGAAAAAATGCTCGATGCAAGCTTCCCTTTAGGCAGTGATGAAGCAGTGACCATCACCTATGACCGTGAACTGGCGTTAAGTCGCGAGGATATGCAGTTCATTACCTGGGAGCACCCGATGGTGCAAGGCGGGATGGATTTGGTTTTATCTGGCTCCATGGGGAACACTGCTGTCGCTTTATTGAAAAATAAGGCAATTAAAGCTGGCACCTTACTTATCGAGCTTATTTATGTCAGCGAGGCTATCGCACCTAAACACCTGCAACTTGGCCGTTTCTTACCGCCAGTTGCCATGCGCTGTCTGCTCGACGATAAAGGCAACGACCTCGCGCAGCATGTGAGCTTTGAGACCCTCAATGATCAATTGGAAAGAGTACCGCGCTCCAGTGCCAGTAAGTTTGCCCGTGCGCAGCGGGAGACTATCTTACGTTTAGTCGATAGCGCGCAAACAGCAATGCAACCCCGCCACGCTGAGCGCGTAGCACTAGCCAGCACGGCATTCTCGGCTAATTTAACAGAAGAAATTGAGCGCCTCAGTGCTCTGCAAGCCATTAATCCCAGTGTGCGTGATGAAGAAATCGAGACTCTAAGCGCCTATAAGGAACAAGGCTTAACGATGCTCTCGAAAGCGGCTTTGCGCCTTGAAGCAGTACGTGTCCTAGTTGCTGGCTAATATGCGTATAGGTGCTGTAGGTAGGTGGACTATACTGCAGCACCAGCAGTACTGGAGGCAATTCGATGTCATATGAGGTCAAGCCTGTTGGCTATGTGCGCTCGTGCTTTAAAGAAAAGTTTGCCATTCCACGCCAGCCTCTTTTAGCTCCGGCGGCTCAGGGCTGCATTGAGTTGTTAGCGCCCTTTGATCAGCCGGAGACAGTTATTGGGCTGGAAGGCATCAGTCATATTTGGGTGATCTTTATCTTCCATAAAACCCTAGAAAGCGCGCCGCGCTTGAAAGTCCGCCCGCCGCGCCTGGGGGGGAATAAAAGTATTGGGGTGTTTGCTAGCCGTGCCACCCACCGCGCCAACGGCATCGGCCAGTCGGCAGTGCGCTTGGATCGCGTAGAAGCAGGTCGTTTATGGATTTCGGGCATAGATTTGCTTGATGGTACCCCTGTACTGGATATCAAACCCTATGTGCCCTATGCCGATAGTTTACCCGATGCGCATAACGCATTAGCCGAGCACGCGCCTAAATTGCTAGCAGTGAGCTGGCAGCAGCCCGCATTCCTGCTCGCACAGGAGCATGCACAGCGTTTGCAGCAGCCGGTGATTGAGTTAATTGAGCAGTGCTTGGCGCAAGATCCGCGTCCAGCTTATCAACAGCCGACAGCGGAAAGAATATATGGGGTGCAATTTTGGGATGTGCAGGTGCGTTGGCGTTATTTAACGCTGGAGCAGATTGAAGTGGTTGAGGTGTGTTTAGCTTAGATAGTTTTATATTCTGCCGGCTACTGGAATCGCTTAGAGCGTATTGGTAAAGCAGATGTGTGCATGTCGAATCTCACTGCATAGGGTCAATAAGTGCTTTGGGGTTGATGTGGATGGCGTAGCGCCGGAGTTGAAGCCCGGACGGGTTCATCGACGGATTAACATCAACCCCAAAGCACGCTATATGCAGATCATAATCATACTTAGCACGCTAAAACTCTTATCCTAAGCAGTCACTTCTTTAGCCACCGGCACCAAGCGCCCATCTTCCAAAGTCAGGATGCGATCCATCTGCTGCGCTAACGCCGGGTCATGGGTGACCACTAAAAACGCAGTACCCAATGAAATCGACAGTTCTAAAATCAACTCTTGGATGGTTTGCGCCGTAGTACGATCAAGGTTGCCGGTCGGTTCATCGAGCAATACCAAAGCTGGCTGATTAACCAACGCCCGCGCAATCGCCACACGCTGTCGCTCACCGCCAGATAATTCCGAAGGTTTATGATGAATACGCGGACCTAGACCCACCCGCGTCAACAACGCCTCTGCACGCGCGCGCGCTTCAGGCACTGGCAGACTACTCATCAATAACGGCATGCAGACGTTTTCTAGCGCACTAAACTCCGCCAATAAGTGATGAAACTGATAAACAAAACCCAGCGCACGATTACGCAGCAAACCACGCTTCTTTTCCGATAACGCCGACAGTTCTTCCCCCGCGAGCCAAACACTACCTGTAGTAGGCGTATCCAAGCCACCGAGCATATTCAGCAAAGTAGTTTTACCTGAGCCTGAGCTGCCAATAATTGCCACCCGCTCACCGGGCTTGAGCAGCAATTCCACATCCTGCAACACCTGCACCTGTGCAGGTCCTTCACTGTAGCTTTTAGCTAAATTACGGCACTCTAAAACAGCCTGATTACTCATAACGCAAAGCCTCCGCAGGTTCAGTGCGTGAAGCGCGCCACGCTGGGTATAAGGTTGCTAAAAAGCTCATTAATAAAGCTGCACCACAAATCATGAGCACATCACTGCCGCGCAACTCTGAAGGTAAATAGCTAATAAAGTACACGTCTGAGCTTAAAAACTGATGACCAAATAGCTTTTCTAAACCAGCCACCCAAGTCGTAACATTCAGCGCACTGATCACACCTAAGATGCCACCAATGATCGTGCCCACCACACCAATCAACGAGCCCTGCACCATAAAGATCGCCATGATCTGTCCAGGTGAGGCCCCCAAGGTACGCAAAATAGCAATATCGGCTTTTTTATCTGTTACCACCATTACCAAAGTGGAAATAATATTAAATGCCGCCACCGCTACAATCAGCAACAACAGCAGTGCAATCATGGTTTTTTCCATTTGAATGGCTTGGAATAAATTACCATGACTGCGCGTCCAATCGCGCGGATGTAAATCACTGTCCGGCATACTGCGAGCAATCTCCCAAGCCACCCTTGGCGCATCAAATAAGTTATCCAGCTTTAAGCGAACACCTTCCACCTGATTAGGCTGCCAACGGGATAAACGCGCAGCATCTTCAATATTAATCAGAGCCAAAGAACTATCCAGTTCTGCACCCACTTTAAACACACCTACCACAGTAAAACGCTTCAGGCGTGGAAACACACCAGCAGGTGTAATTGAGGCCTCAGGCAAAACAAAAGTAAGTTTTTCACCAACACCAGCATTAAAGCGCGCCGCTGTTTGCTGGCCGATGACAATGCCAAACTCACCGCTTTCTAACGCATCTAAGCTGCCCTCAATCATATGTTCAGCAATGATTGAGACATTTTTTTCTGCGCTGGGCAAAACTCCGTTCACCAATACCGGTTGCACGCTACCACTGTGGGTCAACATGCCTTGCAACTGGGTAAAAGGCGCGACCGCCAGCACATCTGGATGCTCCAGTACCTGATCGCCGGTCTGTTGCCAATCATCCAGCGGCGTATAAGAGCTGACAGTTGCGTGCGGCACCATGCCTAAAATACGGGTGCGCAACTCACGATCAAAACCGTTCATGACCGACAACACCAGAATCATTACCAACACACCCAAAGCCAAACCGACCATGGAAGTTAAGGAGATAAAAGAAATAAAGTGATTGCGACGCTTGGCACGGGTGTAACGCATGCCAATAAATAAAGCTAAAGGTCGAAACATAATAGATACATTCACAGAAAAGATTCGATAGATTGGCAGTTTATAGCGTGCCGATTTACACTCTGACCTCCATTGCAGCCATGGGTTCGTCATGTCCACACAAGATACCGAAGATCGCCGCGAATACTATCGCATTGACGATCAAATCGCACTGCAAATTCGTTTGCCAGGCTCTGAGAACGAGGAAGACTCCTTACTTTTTAGCCTGCTGGGTGATTTACACCTTTTAGAGTATGAAGCACAACCACTCCTGCGCAGCGTAGGTGAAACTGATCGCGCACTGTCCAGTTATTTGAAAATAATCAATAAACGCATTGATTTACTTGGCCAAGTTTTAGCTCAAAACCTGCTTAAAGATATCGGTCCCGCTCGCGATGTTAGCCTCTCTGAGTCCGGTATTGCCTTTATCGACGAGCTAACCCATCCACTCGGCACTCTACTTAACTTAAAAATAGTGCTGTTACCACAAGGCTTTGGTTTGCATGTGAATGCACGGGTTATTGAGCACCGCGACACCCCCGCCGGCGTACAAATGGTTAGCGTCTTTGAAGACCTCGCCGATGCTACACGGCAAATTTTGGCACGACACATTTTACACAAGCAGGCGCAACAAAGGCGCCTAGCCCTACAACCCTCTGCCGCGGAGCTTGCGCAATGCAACAACTGATTCAAGCCTTAATCTGCTGCGCGCTGCTCACTAGCACCCAGCTATACGCTGAGGTTTTACGCATTCCCATTAGCCAGCAAGGCACCAGCACACTCCAAATGCCTGCCCGTGGAGAGCAACAAACCCAAGTTCTACAGCAGTTTGGCGAGCCACAAAGACGCCATCCCAGCGTTGGTCAGCCTCCGATTACCCGCTGGGACTACCCAGACTTTAGCGTATATTTTGAGCAGTCAACGGTAGTCAATAGTGTGCAACTGCATCAAGCCAAGCACCCAGTAACGCCATGACCTTGATTTACGGCCACCGCGGTGCCCGTGGCGAAGCGCCGGAAAACACCTTAGTCAGTTTTCAAGCCTGTTTAGCCGCTGGGGTGACCCGTTGCGAATTGGACTTGCACCTCTCTAAAGACCTGCAGTTGATTGTGATCCATGATGCCAGTTTAAAGCGCACCACCGGTCGCCGCGGTAAAGTCAGTCAATACACTGCTGAACAACTGCTACAAATGGATGCCAGACACAATACTGCACCTTGGCCCAGCCCCTGCCCGATTCCAAGCCTAGAGCACCTGTTCAGCCACTGTGCATTTGTACACTGGCAGTTGGAAGTTAAAGAGTCTTCAAAAAAACGTGCCGCTCAGGCCATACAAGCCATTGTTGAACTCAGCGCGCGCTTTGCTATGCAAGATAAAATCATTATCACCAGTAGCTCGCGCACAGTGTTACGTGCTGCCCAAGCCGGCGCACCACACTTGGCCCGAGGCTTGGTTGCTGAGTATGCATGGTTGAACCCGATCAAAATAGCATTACGCTATCAATGTCAGATGCTGGTATTAAATTGGGAACTGGCTACAAAACAGCGCATAGAACAAGCGCAAAAGGCGGGACTGAATGTTTCTGTGTGGACAGTAAACGAGCCTGCGCTAATGCGCCGACTCGTTACTTATGGTGCTGACAGCCTGATTACTGACTTTCCCGGTTTGGCCACTGCCACCCTCGGGAGTCTGTGAAGCGTTGTTGCAAATAGGCTCCGACCGAATCAGGCCACCGGCCGGAGCCGCTTAAAAAAGCCGATTAATACCATCATAAGCAGCGATACGATACGCCTCGGCCATGGTTGGGAAGTTAAACGTAGTATCAATGAAGTACTTTAACGTATTGGCTTCACCTGGCTGGTTCATAATCGCTTGGCCAATGTGAACAATTTCCGAGGCTTGGTAGCCAAAGCAGTGCACCCCTAAAATGGCTAAGGTTTCACGGTGGAAAAGGATTTTCAACATGCCCACCGGCTCGTTAGAAATCTGCGCGCGAGCCATGCTCTTGAAGAAGGCTTTACCCACTTCATACGGCACTTTGGCCTCAGTCAATTCACGCTCAGTTTTACCAATTGAGCTGATCTCTGGAATGGTATAAATACCTGTTGGCACATCATCGACAAAGTGCCAGCTGTCTTCATCAATGATATTACCCGCTGCAGAACGCCCTTGGTCATAAGCTGCACTGGCCAAGCTTGGCCAACCAATCACATCACCTGCTGCATAAATATTCGACACAGCGGTACGGTAGAACTCATCCACCTCTACTTGGCCACGGCTATTGGCAGTTAAACCAACATTCTCCAAGCCCAATTGGTCAGTGTTACCGGTACGACCGTTACACCACAAGAAACCATCGGCTTTAATTTTCTTGCCGGACTTAAGGTGTAAAATCACCCCTTTATCCACGCCTTCAACGCGCTCATATTCTTCATTGTGACGAATCAATACGTTGTTATTGCGCAAGTGATAACTCAACGCATCCGAGATTTCATCGTCCAAGAAGCTCAACAGTTGGTTGCGGTTATCAATAAGATCAACCAACACACCTAAACCACTAAAAATCGATGCATACTCACAACCAATCACCCCTGCCCCGTAAATAATCAAACGGCGTGGTGTATGGCTTAAGCTTAAAATTGTATCGCTGTCATAGATACGCGGGTGGTTAAAGTCAACATCCGCTGGTCGATACGGGCGTGAACCGGTGGCAATGATGATTTCATTGGCTACCAGCTTCTCGACACGGCTCGGACCAACCACATCAACGCTATGCTCATCAGCAAAACTTGCTGTGCCAAAATACACATCAATGCGGTTGCGCGCATAGTATCCAGTGCGCGAAGCCACTTGACGCTCAATCACACTGCCAGCATTTTTTAACACATCGGGAAAAGAGAACCAGCGCGGCTCACCGATTTGCCTAAACATTTTACTGGTGTTAAAGCGCAAAATTTGACGCACAGAATGACGTAACGCTTTTGAGGGGATTGTACCCAAGTGCGTACTGTTACCGCCCAACTCACCACGACTCTCTACAACAGCAACCTTACGACCTGCTTTAGCAGCATTCATCGCTGCCCCTTCTCCCGCAGGTCCCGAACCTAGAATAACTACATCATAGTTGTAAACTGCCATTTGGACTCCTTCACAACATGCTCAAGGTATTGATAATCAACACTAATCAGCACATTTTAAAAATAAACCTATTAAGCCAGCATAAACAACAGCCAACAATTAGCGCTTGGTCGCGTCATAGGCTTGTGCGGCATTCTCAGCCATAGCTAGCGGCGTATTGGCCTCATCACACTTCTCACGTACGCCGCCACAAATAGAACATTCTTTCTCAATGCCTAAATTAGCAATGCCGCCGCACGAACCGGCAATGGGTGCCCGCCCAGCCAAAACGCCCGCTGACATGCCCAGTACAACCAGTGCCATTACCGCAAAAACCACTAAAAAAAGTACAAAACCGCTCATTGATTACCTCCCTCAGGAAAAATCCTGGAAAACTCAGAGCTTACTTGCGTTACAAAACCATCATCATCGCGCAGCACAAAAAAAGCAGCGATCCCATGCTCTTCAGCAAAAGCCAAACCACGCTCCGGTCCAAGTACTAATAACAGTGTACCTAAGCCATCGGCATGTAAAGTGGAACGATCAATTACCGTGACTGAAGCCAAGCGATGGCTAATCGGCGCGCCAACTTGCGGGTCGAGAGTATGCGAGAAACGCACTCCGTCTTCCTCAAAGTAGTTACGGTAATCACCGGACGTATTGACCCCATAACCGTCTAACTCAAGAATTTGCTGGATTACGCGCTGACCATCACCCAACGGCTGCTCAAGAGCAATACGCCATGGTGAACCATCTGGTTTGCGGCCAACTGCAATCAATTCACCTGTGACTTCAATCATGTAGTTGTCAACATTGAGCTCAGCAAAACGCTCACTGATACGGTCCACTGTATAGCCTGCCGCAATGCTATTGAGATCAACCTGCACATCAGCGTCTTTGCACAACTGGTCACCGACAACCCGCACATGCTTATAGCCTGTTTGCGTTTTTGCCGCGGCAATTTCTTGCGCACTGGGCACCTGCTTACCTCGCGATTGCGGGCCAAAGCCCCAAACGTTCAACAGTGGTCCTAGGGTTAAATCAAAAGCGCCGTCGCTGAGTGTTGATAACTCATAGCCGTACTGGACTAAATCCAACACCGGCTGCGGCATTTTCATACAGGTTTTCGCAGGGGATTGATTAAAGCGGGCGATATCAGAATCTAAGCGATAGGTCGACATCTGCCGGTCGACCTCATCCAGAATACCTTGCACAGCAACGCCCATTGCATCGGCTTTAGGCGTTGTGGGACTCGATACATACTTGATGGTGTAAGTGCTGCCTTGGGCTGGGCCAGACAGCACTTCAATACGCTCAGCGTTGTTTTCACAAGCACTGAGCGTCACAACTAATATAGAAACTAAACACGCGCCCTGTAATAGGTTGCGTAACATATTAGCCCCCAAAGTCATCAAGCATGATGTTTTCAGGCTCTACACCTAAATCTTCCAGCAGTTTGATGACTGCTTGGTTCATCATTGGCGGTCCGCACATGTAGAACTCACAGTCTTCAGGTGCAGGGTGATCTTTCAAGTAGTTCTCATAAAGAACGTTATGAATAAACCCAGTTGGACCTTCCCAGTTATCTTCTGGCAATGGATCAGATAAGGCTAAGTGCCAGGTGAAGTTCGGGTTTTCTTCTTGCAGCTTGTCGTACTCATCAACGTAAAACGCTTCACGCAATGAGCGCGCACCGTACCAGAAGCTAATTTTACGCTTACTGTTGAGGCGCTTAAGCTGATCAAAGATATGCGAACGCATCGGCGCCATACCGGCACCACCACCAACAAAGACCATTTCCGCATCAGTATCTTTAGCGAAGAAATCACCAAAGGGACCAAATACAGTGACTTTATCACCCGGTTTTAAGCTAAACACCCACGACGACATAATGCCCGGTGGTAAGTCATCACGGCCTGGCGGCGGCGTTGCCACACGGATATTAAACTTAACAATACCGGTTTCTTCCGGGTAGTTAGCCATGGAGTAAGCACGAATAGTTGGCTCAGTCACCGTAGAGGTGTAGCGCCAAATATCAAACTTATCCCAGTCCTCATGGAATTCAGGCTGAATATCAAAGTCTTTGTAGTGCACCACGTGTGGCGGGCACTCCAACTGCACATAACCACCGGCACGGAAGTTGACGTCATCGCCATCCGGGATACGTAGGGTCAACTCTTTAATAAAGGTTGCTACGTTCGGGTTGGACTCAACCACACACTCCCACTTTTTAACCCCAAAAATCTCTTCAGGGATTTGAATTTCCATATCTTGCTTGACGGTGACCTGGCAGGATAAACGCCAGCCTTCTTTAGCTTCACGCTTGGTGAAGTGTGGCTCTTCAGTAGGCAGCAATTCACCACCACCGCTACTCACGACACAAGTACACTGCGCACAAGTACCACCACCACCACAAGCAGACGATAGGAAAATATCGTTACCGGCCAAGGTTTGTAGCAATTTATCACCAGCAGGTACGGTAATCGTACGCTCGCCGTTGATTTTAATGGTTACATCACCGTCAGATACTAAGCGTGCTCGAGCGACAAGAATCAACACTACGAGCGCCAGCACAATGGCGGTGAACATACCTATAGCGAGAAAAATCTCGAAATTCATTACTCGCTACTCCTTACAGTTGAATGCCAGAGAATGACATAAAGCCTAATGACATTAAGCCAATAGTAATAAAGGTAATGCCCAAGCCTTGTAGACCATGGGGTACATCGCTGTATTTTAGCTTTTCACGGATACCCGCCAGTAAAGCGATGGCCAGCGCCCAAGAGAAACCAGAACCCAGACCATATACCGTACTTTCAGTGAAGTTGTAGTCACGCTCCACCATAAACAAGGTACCACCCATGATGGCGCAGTTTACCGTGATCAACGGCAAGAACACGCCCAGTGCGTTGTACAACGCTGGCACATACTTATCGAGGAGCATTTCTAGAATTTGCACAATCGCGGCAATCACCCCGATATAGCTGAGCAAACCTAAGAAGCTGAGATCAACGTCTGGCAAACCTGCCCACGCCAAAGCACCGTCTTTAAGCAAGTAGGTATAAATCAGGTTGTTGGCCGGCACAGTAATCACCTGCACCACCACAACTGCAATACCTAGACCAATTGCGGTTTCCACTTTTTTGGAGATCGCAATAAAGGTACACATACCCAAGAAGAATGCCAAAGCCATGTTTTCAACGAAAACCGCCTTAACAAATAAGCTGATGTAATGTTCCATCAGTACGCCTCCTTCTCTTGAGTGTGCGCAGCAATGCTAAAGTCAGGCTCTTCCACCTGCTCCTTTTTCCACATGCGCAGTCCCCAAATAATCAGACCAATTAAGAAGAATGCCGAAGGTGGTAATAACAACATACCGTTCGGTAAGTACCAGCCGCCGTCGTTGATGGTAGGAAGAATGGTGTAACCCATTAACTTACCCGCACCAAACAGCTCACGGATAATCCCCAACACGACCAACATAACGCTATAGCCTAAGCCGTTACCCACACCGTCAAAGAATGAAATTACCGGTGGATTAGACATGGCAAATGCTTCCGCACGGCCCATCACAATACAGTTGGTAATAATCAAACCGACGAACACTGAGAGCTGCTTAGAAAGCGAGTACGCGTACGCTTTTAATACTTGGTCAACCACGATTACCAAGGAAGCAATAATCACCATCTGCACAATCATGCGGATTGAGTTTGGGATTTGCTTGCGGATCATCGAAATGAACATATTCGAGAACGCTGTAACCAAGGTCAGTGCAACTGACATCACCAACGCTGTTTCAACGTTAGTGGTAACCGCCAATGCCGAACAGATACCCAGGATCTGTAAGCCAATGGGGTTATTGTTAAACAGCGGGTCAAGTACAACTTGTTTAATTGTTGGCTGTGACATCTTTACGCCTCCCCTGCACGTAAATGCTCAATAAAGCTACCAAAGCCATTTTCACCCAGCCAGAACTGGAGCAAATAGGTCACGCCGTTACTGGTCAATGTTGCACCAGCCAAGCCATCGACTTGGTTAGCAGCTCTTGGGCTACTCTGATCCACATTACCCTTAATGACGCGAATGGCGAGCTCATCATTACTGTCATATAGGTTTTTATCGAGCCATAAGGCGCGCCAGTTTGGGTTGTCAATTTCACCGCCCAAGCCTGGTGTTTCGCCGTGCTCGTAAAAGCCAAAACCTGCGACTGTGTTGAGGTCACCTTTGAGTGCAATAAAGCCTTGCATGGTGGACCACAAACCATAACCGCGAACAGGTATGATTAAAGTATCTAACTGACCGTCATGCTCAACCACATACACCGTGCTATAACGCTCACGACGCTTAATTGAAGCAATATCGTCTTTACCAGCGAGCTCTTTAGACAGAGCTGGATCTTTCGATGAGGCCAATGGGTCAAAGGTCACTGGATCATGGGCATCAGAAAACTTACCTGTATCCAAATTCACTAGACGCGCCTGAATGCGCTCATCAAACATTTTTTTCACTTGCTCACTGGACATACTGGAGTCACCCAGCCCAGCAATCGCTAGAATACTGCGCTGCTTATCGAGCAAACGGTTCTCAGTTTGAATGGGGCGTAAAGCAACCGCTGCTCCCGCCACAAATACTGAACACACCAAACACACCAGTAAAGCTACGACTAGCGTGCGGGTGGTTGATTCTCTTGGACTAGACATTGCGCGCCAGCCTCCGCTTAATGTTGGCCTGAACAACAAAGTGGTCAATGAGTGGTGCACAGAGGTTGGCAAACAAAATCGCCAACATCATACCTTCTGGGAAGGCTGGGTTAACCACTCGAACGAGTACCGCCATTACCCCAATCAGCGCACCAAAAATCCACTTACCGGTATTGGTCATGGATGCAGATACAGGGTCGGTCGCCATAAAGATCATACCGAAGGCAAAACCACCTAGTACCAAGTGCCAGTACCACGGCATAGCAAACAATGGGTTGGTATCTGATCCGATGATATTGAGCAGCAAGCTCAAAGCAACCATACCGAGCATCACCCCAGCGACAATGCGCCAAGCAGCAATACCCATAATCAGCAGTACTGCACCACCAATAAAGATGGCCAAAGTACTGGTTTCACCTACCGAACCATGTACGGTGCCTAAGAAAGCATCCATCCAAGTGATGCCTGAACCCAGTATCTGCTCCATACCACCTTCAGCACCCACACTGAGTGCAGTAGCGCCAGCAAAACCGTCCACTGAGGTCCATACCGCATCACCTGAAAGCTGTGCAGGGTAAGCGAAGAACAAGAACGCACGGCCTGCCAGTGCTGGGTTTAAGAAGTTTTTACCGGTACCACCAAACACCTCTTTACCAATCACCACACCAAAGCTAATCCCCATGGCGACTTGCCACAATGGAATGCTCGGCGGAACAATTAAGGCAAACAGGATCGAAGTAACGAAAAACCCTTCGTTAATCTCATGGCGGCGGATCGAAGCAAATAACACTTCCCAGAACCCACCAACAATAAAGGTGACCATATAGATCGGCACAAACCAAGTCGCACCCTGAATCATATTGTCCCAAATACTGCCCGGATCAAACCCCGCCAAGGAGCTGGTTAACGCCATACGCCAACCATCTTGCGCTGCCAGTAGCCCTGGGTTATCAGCAAAGATCAAGTTCGCTTGGTAACCGACGTTCCACATACCAAAGAACATCGCCGGGAAGGCACACAACCACACGGTGATCATGATGCGCTTGAGGTCAACTCCGTCACGCACGTGAGCGGTGGTTTTAGTGACACTGCTTGGACGGTAGAAAATGGTGTCAGCTGCCTCATATAGGGCATACCACTTCTCGTACTTACCGCCTTTTTCAAAGTTGTGCTCGATTTTATCGAGGAATGCACGAAGACCCAGCATGGCTTACCCCTCCTGCTCAATACGCGTTAGATTATCCCGTAAAATCGGGCCGTACTCGTACTTACCTGGGCATGCAAAGGTGCATAGCGCAAGGTCTTCCTCATCTAACTCTAAGCAACCGAGCTTTTGTGCAACATCGGTATCGCCGACCAGCAACGCACGCAGTAACTGTGTTGGCAAAATATCCAGCGGCATCACTTTTTCATAGCTGCCCACTGGAATCATTGCCCGTTCACTGCCGTTGGTGGAAGTGG
This sequence comes from Gammaproteobacteria bacterium, assembly GCA_012518175.1. GTDB lineage: Bacteria > Pseudomonadota > Gammaproteobacteria > Pseudomonadales > Pseudomonadaceae > Denitrificimonas. Next base: position 23,806 of record JAAYTE010000087.1, read on the forward strand.
TCATGGCAAACTTTTTATTTGCAAACAATTTAGAAATAAAGATATTCAGTACAGAAAATTTGTTCACGCCGGGGCGTAAGTAGTGCAACATTTGACGCTCACGGTCCTCAACCAAGCAGCTCACCTGATTGTGGTAACGGCCTAAGAAATCACAGCTACCACGTGCTGTACGACCGCCTAACACCGAGCCGGAGATCACACGATTGCTGCCCTCTTCTAGCTCGCCTTGCACCAAGTCAGCCAGATTCGCACCTAAACGGGTACGCACTAAGCGTGGCTGCTTGACCACAGGCCCAGCCAAAGAAACAACGCGCTCCACCCATAACTGCCCGGTGGTAAACAACTTACCAATAGCGATCACGTCCTGATAACCAATCTGCCACACCGTGCGTGTTGCATCGACCGGATCAAGGTAGTGAATATGAGTGCCTGGCAATCCTGCTGGGTGCGGCCCAGAGAACACTTCTGTTTGCACTTTGTCCAAGTTCTCACCCGGCAAAGTAACGCCCTCTGCTTTACACAAAAAGACTTTTGCTAGGCGGCTCAGTACGGTAAGCCCACGGCTAAAATCGTCGGCATACTCAGCGATAATAACTGCTGGGTCCGCGGCTAATGGATTGGTATCCATTGCGGTCACAAAGATTGAGCGTGGTGTCGCATCAATTGCTGGTACCTTGCTATAAGGGCGAGTGCGCAGCGCTGTCCATAAACCGGACTGTTGTAGATTCTCACGCACCTGCTCTGTAGCCAAGCCAGCCAGCTTAGCTGCGTCGTAACTGGCGAAGGTGACTTGCTCATCCCCCTCCAGCTCAATCACGACTGATTGAAACACACGACGATCACCACGGTTTATGGCTTTTACAACCCCAGCGCCTGGCGCTGTATAAAGCACACCTTCGGTTTTCTTATCAGAAAAAAGGACGTCGCCGAGCTTGACTCGATCCCCTTCTTGCACCTGCATTGTAGGCTTCATCCCGTTATAGTCGAAGCCTATGACTGCAACACTATGTACGGGCTTTGCAGCCTCAATACGCTGTGTTGGCGTACCAGTCATGGGCAAGTCAAGCCCACGTTTTATTTTGATCATAGGTTTGCCTAACCACGATAGTGAAATTTATAGTTATGTCGAAAACCCATACAGTTTACCTATAAAAGCGCAAACCATGCTGTATTCCCGACGCTTAAAAAGTAATCTGGATGATTATAAAGATGCATAGCGGTCACTTGCCAGCTCTAAGGCCAACTTTCTACCAAATACTCACTTTAGTGGTACACGCAAGCTGTCTTTACTCAATATTTAAACGCAAAAGGGAGCCCAGAGGCTCCCTTTTCACTTAGTCCGTCAATCTCTTATCACTTACTGCGGGAAGGCAGGTGGATTGACGCCAGCGATATCTTCCATAACACGTACAACCTGACAGCTGTAACCGTATTCGTTGTCATACCAAACATACAGAATCAAACGGTTCTCAGTGCAGATAGTTGCTTCCGCATCAACCACACCGGCATGGCGTGAACCCACGAAGTCAGTTGACACAACTTCTTGCGAGCACACATAGTCAATTTGCTTTTGTAGGTCTGAATGCATCGCAATCTGACGCAAGTACTCATTCACTTCAGCACGATCGGTGTTCTTCTCAAGGTTTAAGCTGAGAATCGCCATAGATACGTTCGGTGTAGGTACACGGATGGCGTTACCGGTGAGCTTACCTTCCAAGAAAGGCAGTGCTTTTGCCGCTGCAGTAGCAGCGCCAGTTTCAGTCAGAACCATGTTCAGTGGTGCACTGCGACCACGACGACTACCCGTATGGAAGTTATCGATGAGGTTTTGGTCGTTAGTGTAGGAGTGTACGGTTTCAACGTGGCCGTTAACGATACCAAACTTATCATTAATGGCTTTTAGAACCGGCACAATCGCGTTCGTGGTGCAGGACGCTGCAGAAATAATCTTATCATCAGCAGTGATTTCGCCATGATTAATACCGTGTACGATATTTTTCAGATCACCTTTACCCGGTGCAGTTAATACAACGCGATCGATACCTGGGCAAGCTAAGTGCTGGCTCAGACCTTCTTCGTCACGCCAGCGCCCGGTGTTATCGACCAACAGCGCGTCTTTAATACCGTACTGAGTGTAATCAACAGTTTTCGGGTCATTAGAGTAGATCACTTGGATCAGGCTGCCATTGGCTGTGATGGTGTTGTTTTCTTCATCAATAACGATGGTGCCATCAAACGAACCATGCACAGAGTCACGACGTAACAAGCTGGCACGCTTCGATAAATCATTCTCAGCACCTTTACGTACAACAATCGCACGTAAACGTAGGCCATCACCGGCACCGGTTTTTTCAACCAAAATACGCGCCAACAAACGACCAATACGCCCAAAACCATACAGCACAACATCAGTACCTTGGTGGGCATTGCTTTCGCGCTTACCGCTAACCGTGCTTAATTCGTCACGAACAAACTGTTCAAGACTGCGGCCATTGGCTTCAGTTTTGAATTTAACTGCCATCTTACCCAAGTCAACAGACGCGCTGCCAAGATCCATTTCGCTCATAACTTTGAGGATTGGATAGGTGTCACGCACCGACAACTCGGAATCACCACCAATGCGGTGACGAGCAAAACGGTGCGCTTTAAGAATTGCAATTACAGAACGGTTAATCAGGCCGCGTCCATAAATGGACGTTACCACATTGTTATTGCGATAAAGATGGCCAACGAGCGGAATCATTGCCTCGGCAAGGGCTTCGCGATCAATCCATTCACCAAGACACTGGTCAGTCTTCTGAGTCACGTGGAATACCTATTTAGGGGCTTAAAAAGAGCTACATTATCGACTGCATAACGCAAAGCGGCAAGCTCTAAGCAGCTATTCTCTTGAAAACCTTATATAGCGAGCGACTCAATAGCCCGTTACAATCCTTACTTTTATCATTCTCACTCGGGTTAACTGTGTCTGTATTGCGCTTTCCTAAACTGCCATCTAAATCCGCCAAACAGCTCTGGGGCAACCTTCCCGGCGCTGCTCAGGGTCTTGCCATTGCTGAAGCCACACGCAGTGCGCAGCGTTTTACTTTGCTCCTAACTGACAACAGCCAGAGCGCTGAGCGTCTCAAAGAGGAGCTGGCTTTTTTTGCCCCAGAGCTGCCAGTTTTGCACTTCCCTGACTGGGAAACCTTGCCCTATGACGTGTTTTCTCCGCATCAGGACATTATTTCTCAGCGAGTCGCCACCCTCTACCAGCTACCGCAACTGCAGCATGGCATTTTAGTGGTCCCCATCAATACCGCCCTACACCGCTTAGCGCCCAAGTCATTTATGCTGGATGCCAGCCTGATGCTCGATGTTGGCCAAAAGCTTGATGTGGAAAGTATGCGCAGCCGCTTACAGGCATCCGGCTATCAATGCGTGGACACTGTTTACGAACATGGTGAGTTTGCCGTACGCGGAGCGTTACTGGACTTATTCCCCATGGGCAGTGATGCGCCCTACCGCATTGATTTATTTGATGATGAAATCGAAACGCTGCGCACCTTTGATCCAGAAACCCAGCGCTCCAATGAGAAAGTCGACAGCATTCGCCTGCTACCAGCCCGCGAATTCCCTTTAGATAAAAAAGCCCGTGGTGATTTTCGCGCACGCTTCCGTGAACGTTTTGACGTAGATTTTCGTCGCTGCCCACTGTACCAGGACCTCTCTGGAGGCATTATTCCAGCGGGAATTGAATCCTACTTACCGTTATTTTTTGAAGAAACCAGTAGCCTGTTTGATTTCCTCCCAGACAATGCTCAAGTTTTCTCAATGCTCGGAGTTGATGCCGCAGCTGAAGCTTTTTGGCAAGATATTCGCAGCCGCTATGAAGAGCGCCGTGGCGATATTGAACGCCCACTGCTGCCGCCTGCCGATTTATTTATTGCCATCAATGAATACTACGCTGCACTTAAAGAACACCCGCGTATTGTCATTGATCCTGAAGACGTTAGCCCCGGTGTCGGCCGCGAGCGCTTGCCAGTACAAGCCTTTCCAGATTTAGCCATTGACGCCCGCGCCACTGAGCCGCTGAGCAAGGTTAAAGAGTTTTTAGCCGAATTTTCTGGCCGCAGCTTATTTACCGTAGAGACCGCCGGACGCCGTGAAGTTTTACTTGAACTACTGCAGCGCATAAACGTAGCCCCTGTCGAAGTTGCCAGCTGGGAAGACTTTTTAACCGCAGACTGCAAAATTGCGATTTGTGTGGCACCCATTGAAGCCGGCGTCCTACTCGACAATATTGCCTTAATTCCCGAAAGCGCCTTGCTCGGTCAGCGAGTGATGCAGCGCCGTCGCCGTGAGAAAAACCGTGACGCCAACCATGAGCATGTCATCCGCAACCTCACTGAACTGCGCGAAGGCGCACCAGTGGTGCACATTGACCACGGTGTTGGCCGCTATCAAGGCTTGGTGACTTTAGAAATTGAGGATCAAGCCACCGAATTTTTAATGCTCGAATACGCCGATCAAGCCAAGCTCTATGTACCCGTGGCTAATTTGCATTTAATTGCCCGCTATACTGGCAGCGATGACAGCAGCGCCCCACTACACCGTTTAGGCACCGAGCAATGGCAGAAAGCCAAGCGCAAAGCCGCTGAGCAAGTACGCGATGTAGCAGCAGAATTGCTGAATATTTATGCCATTCGCGCGGCCCGTGAAGGTTTTGCTTTTAGCAATCCAGGCCTTGATTACGCAACCTTTAGCGCGGCCTTCCCTTTTGAGGAAACCCCAGATCAGCAAGTGGCCATCGACAATGTGCGCAATGACATGCTCTCTGGCAAACCCATGGATCGCTTAATTTGTGGTGATGTGGGCTTTGGTAAAACTGAAGTGGCCATGCGCGCAGCCTTTATTGCCGTACACAGCGGTAAGCAGGTGGCCGTTTTAGTCCCCACCACCCTGCTCGCGCAACAACACTACAACAGTTTCCGTGACCGCTTCGCCGACTGGCCAGTGCAGGTCGAGGTTATGAG
>JAAYTE010000088.1 GCA_012518175.1 Gammaproteobacteria bacterium
CTGATCACAGGCTTTACGGTAAGCGTCTTGCGCGCGCTCTAAGCTATTACCGATAGCATCCATGCTGCCTAAAAATATCCGCAATTTGTCATACACTTTACTGGCCCGCTCAGCGAGCTCAGCAGTGCTCTGACTTTGCTCTTCAAAGCGCCACAGTTGACGCACAATTGTCAGACTGGCCAATAAAGTGCTGGGTGTGGCAATCAGAATGTTTTTTTCAATGGCTTTATACAGCAAGCCTTCATCAGCGCGCATCGCATCGGCAAAGGCTGATTCAATAGGCACAAACATAAACACCATATCCGGTGCATTAAGCCCAGGTAAAGCGGCGTAATCTCGCTCCGCCAACTCACTGACTCGTGCTAAAAACGCACTGATATGCTCACTCAATGCCTGCGCACGCAACGACTCATCTTCTGCATTAACATAGCGCAAATAGGCATTTAAAGAGACTTTAGCATCAATAACTAAGTGCTTATTTTGCGGCAAATAAACTATGGCATCCGGACGTTTGCGCCCCTCACTGGTGGTAAAGCTCACCTCTCGGGCAAAATCTTTACCCTGCTGTAAGCCAGCGCGCTCGAGCACATTTTCTAAAATCAACTCCCCCCAGTTACCCTGGGTCTTTTGCTGGCCCCGCAGCGCCGTGCTGAGCTCATGGGCTTCGCGGGTCACTTGCTGATTCAATTCTTTAAGTTGTAATAATTGTTGCTGTAAAGAGGCTTGCTGCTGGGCATCTTTATGGTGAATGTCTTCCACTTTCCGCCGAAAACCATCAATTTGCTCACGAAAAGGCCTGAGCATAGCCTCTAATGATTGCTGACTGCTCTGCGTCAAAGACTGACCACGGGCTTCAAAAATCTGTGTTGCTAGCTGCTCAAACTCAAGCTTAAGCTGCTCACGACTGTCTTTTAATAATTGCTGCTGCTCTAACAAATGCTGCTCTTTTTGCGCACTTAGGCCACTTAAAGCACTGTAATCTTGCTGCAACTGCTGATGATCTTTTTGTAGCTCGCTATACGCTCTTTGCTGCTCTGCGATGGATTTATCGCGCAACAGTTGCTGCTCTTTAATTTCACGGTAGGCCGCGCGTGCAGCATCTGCAACCCCTCGGCCTTGCACAAGCTGCTCTTGCAAACCGCCATGCTCGCTCTTGAGTTGCTGATAATCTGCTTCACGTTGCTGCAACTGCAGCTGTAATTGCTGTTGCTGACTGCTCAGCACCTGCACATCAATGTCTTGCTCATGCAGTTGCTCCTGCACCAGCGCCAGCTCTGCCTGACTTTCAAGCAATTGCTGCTGCAACCTACTATTGCGCAAAAACTGTTGCAAGGCCGCTGCACACAGCACACTGGCCAACAGCAACGGCACAACATACTGGCTGATCTCCTGCAGACTTAAGCCGAACATAGCGACTCTCTTGCTTGCTTTTCAACCTGCTCAGTAACCACCTTAGCCTGCTCTTTACTGGCCTTAATAAAGCACAACATCCATTGCGCAATTATTTGCCCATCATGCTCCTGCGACAAACTTTGCTGCGCCGCTTGGTAAAGTTGCGGGCAATATATCGACTCACGCAACTTTAGTAAGCCACTGGAGAAATCATGGGTAAACTCAGGATGACCTTGAAAGCACAACACTTGCTGACCCAGTACAAACGCAGCATTTTCACAAAATGCACTGCTAGCTAACACACTGGCACCTGCCGGCAAGGCAGTCACTTGATCGCGGTGGCTGATTAACAACTGAAACTCATCGGCCTGCGCTGGCAACCAACTGGGGCGCTGCAGCAAGCGGTAGCGGTGCATGCCAATGCCCCAACCCTTATCAGAGCGCTGCGCTTTACCGCCCAAGGCCAAGGCTAGAATCTGGTGGCCAAAACAAATACCCAACAGCACCTTGCCCTGCGCGTAGCTCTGGCGCAAATACTTACGCAGTTTAACTATCCACGGATCATCAGCAAATGAATCCGCTTTGCTGCCCGTTACCAAGTAGGCATCAAACTCTTGCTCAGGCGCTGGGTACTCGCCTTTAACTACATTAAATATCTGGCACTCAACAGTTGCATCCTGCTGACTAAACAACTGCTTAAACATCTGCCCAAAACCAACAAAGGTATCGCGCAGCTCTGGATGCAAATCATCGGCCTCTAAAATACAAATCCGTAAACCCATCAAGACTCCTAAAAAGCACTGATTAAACACACAGTGCAGGATACCTCATCTTACCCCTGCAGAGCTAAACCCATTGGCATAAATACAGCTTAGACAAACTTGGTCTTAATACCCCACAAAACAAAAAACCGAGCCAACTTTGCAGTCGGCCCGGTTTCTATGTATCACTGCCAGCTCAATGCAGCTGACTAAAACTGGATTCTAGTCTTCACGGTAGCGGCGTAATTTCAGTGGCTTGCCACCAACGCGGGTATCTTTGAGCTTACCCAGTAAGCGCTCCAAACCCTCTTCCGGCAACTCAACCAAACTAAAACTTTCACGGATTTGAATACGGCCAATGGCATCGCGGGACAAACCGCCTTCATTCAAAATAGCACCAAGCAAGTTACGTGCGGCAACACCGTCACGATTACCTAAGGCTGTACGGCAACGGACTTTACCTTCACTCAGCGCTAAGGGGGCGCGACGCTCACGGCGTTCACCACCACCTTCACGGCCATCGCGACGATTGCGATCATCACGACCGCGTGGCGCCATTACCGGCTGCTCGCGCTCAACACCGGCCAAAGTAAAGGCCTGACCTTCAGTTACCTTAGCCAACAAAGCCAAAGCTAATTGCTCGACATTGCAATCAAGGTCAGTGGTTAATTGAGTTAACAATTCAGTATTGTGATTGTCTTTATCTTTTACCCGCGCCGCCATATCTTGCGTCAGGCGACGAACACGAGCCTGCAGAATGACTTTAGCATCGGGTAATAAAATTTCTGCAACTTTTTGTCCAGTCACACGCTCAATCACTTGCAGCATACGGCGCTCACGCGGCGTCACTAACAAGAGTGCACGACCATCACGACCGGCACGACCCGTACGACCAATACGGTGCACGTAGGATTCTGGATCGTAAGGCATATCAATGTTAAAAACGTGAGTAATACGCGGCACATCAAGCCCACGTGCAGCAACGTCGGTTGCAATTACGATATTTAAGCGACCATCTTTTAAAGAGTCAATTACGCGCTCACGCTGATTCTGGGCAATGTCGCCGTTCAATGCAGCAACCTTGTAGCCTTTGGCTTCCAAAGCTGCAGCAATATCCAGCGTAGCTTGCTTAGTACGCACAAAACCAATCATGGCATCAAAGTCTTCGACTTCGAGTAAGCGTAACACCGCATTAATTTTTTGATCCGCATGCACCATAAGGTGCGCTTGCTCAATGCGGGCAACGGTTTGCGTTTTGCTGGCAATTTTAACTTGCTGTGGATTGCGCAAATGCTTTTCAGCAATGCCACGAATAGAAGCTGGCAGCGTTGCTGAGAACAACACTGTTTGACGCGCATCAGGCATGGCATTAAAGATAACTTCTAAGTCATCCATAAAGCCGAGCTTGAGCATCTCGTCCGCTTCATCCAAAACCAAAAACTGCACAGTGGATAACATGCCGCCATTGCGACTGAGGTGATCCACTAAACGCCCTGGGGTGGCAACAATAACCTGCGCACCCTGGCGAATGGCTTTAAGCTGCGGGCCCATTGGTGCACCGCCGTAAATGGCGACAACATTGACGCCTTTTAACTGCTTAGCAAAACTTTCAAACGAAGTTGCTACTTGCAAAGCCAACTCACGCGTAGGTGCCAGCACCAGCACTTGCGGCTCACGGCGTTCAGCATCAATACGGGATAATATAGGCAGCGCAAACGCAGCGGTTTTACCGGTACCGGTTTGTGCCTGACCAATCATATCGTGGCCAGCCATAATTAATGGAATAGACTGTATCTGAATCGGGGATGGCTCTTCGTAACCCACTGCGGTAATTGCCGCTAGAACTGAAGGGTGAAGGCCGAGTGTGGCAAAGCTGCCAACGTCTTGCTGGATTTCTTGGGTCATTTGGTATGCCTCATGTGCATCCGCAAAGACCCATGAAAGCTGCACACACCGTGAATGACCATAATGGTCGCCCTTTTGGCAGCCTATTTGCGAGTATTTGCGAGAACGCTGTTTAGAAAAAACGTCTAGGAGAGTCCTCTACAGGACAAGCAGTCGAAGCAGCGCTTCGGGATATTGCAGTAACCTTAACGGGGGCCGATCTGGCCGGCGCATATTATAGACACTTCACACGCTTTTGGCCAGCCCTTGTTAACTAAGTCACAGTGTTAACTGCAGCTCACTTTTAAAACTGCGCAAAATCCGGCTCATTGGATCAACAAAACTAATTTGTTTAGCCAGCAGTTGAAGCGGCTCGGCGTAGGACTCATGCTCAGCAAGAGCACGCAACTGCGGATAGAGAGGATCATTGACAATGGGAGCACCTAAGGCTGCTAGGTGCACCCGCAACTGATGCTTACGGCCTGTCACTGGGTACAACCGATAACGCCACAACTCACCATCTTGCTCAGCAACCTCAATCACCGTATCACTGTTGGCGACACCACTGACTTCTTGCATGCGAAAAAACTGCTCAGCAGGCTCTAGCCGACTGCGATACCGGTACGGCCACTGTTGCCCTGGCAATGCCGGCGCTATGGCTTCGTAGCATTTAAACACTTTGCGCTGACGGAATAATCCTTGATAAGCATCACGGCTCTTTGGGTTCACGGAAAACAATAAAACCCCAGCTGTGAGTCGGTCCAACCGATGAATGGGGGCAATATCAGGATTGTCTAAACGCTTCATGAGACGGCGCAAGACAGTTTCCTCGACATAACGCCCAGCCGGCATGGTCGGTAGAAAATGCGGTTTATCCACGGCAATTAAGTGTGCATCTTGATATAAAATGTGCTCAGTGAACGGCACTTGTGGCTCATCTGCCACTTCACGAAAATAATACACCAAGGCGCCAGCTTGATAAGGCTCGGCCGGCAACAAGCTACGCTGCTGTGCATCCAAAACTTTGCCGCTGAGCATCCTTTGCTGCCATGTTTCTCGAGTTATAGCGGGGAAGCGTTCAACTAAGAAATCCAACAGTAATGCGTACTCAGCTTGCGGCAAGCGCACTTTGCTTGCACCCAATAAAACAGACTTAGTCATACCTGGGTTTAATGCAAGGTATGCCCGGCTGGATCATCTTCATCCACCTCACTGACTGCCTCTTCTTCAGCGAGATGCCCTGCGGCTAATAATCCGGCATGAAACATTTCTTTAGCAATATCAATATAGCGAGCTTTTAAAAAACCGCGGGCCTCACTGGAAAAGGTCAGGGTCACTAACGGGCTCTCTTCTTCGGCGCGGCGCAAAACAATCTTGCCGTCCGGTAATTCAACTATTTCCAAAAACGCACTGGACATAAACAACTCTTAATAACGGATAAAAACAGCGGGGCCAAATTCGGCCCCGCTGACAATTAAAACAGAAAATCACTTTTTGCGCTTATCTTCAATCTGCCACTTTTTGCCATCGTAAAGGGCTTTCCAACCACTGGCTTTACCTTCAATTTCCGACTGCACGTACTGCTCTTTATTTTTACGGCTATAACGCACGACCGTAGGCAGGCCATCGGGATCATGGGTTGGCGCACTCATTAAGTAATGGTACTTAGGATCAATTTCATCCTTATGCGGCAGCAACTCCAGCACCAGAGGTGCACGGGTTTCACGTTTTTTTGGGAATTGACTGGCCGCCAAGAACATTCCAGCAGCACCATCGCGCAATACATAAGTATCGTCGACCTTTTGGCACTGCAACTCTGGCATTGGCACTGGATCCATCTTAGGTGGCGCAGCTTCACCACTGCGCAGCAGCTTACGGGTATTTTTACACTCAGTGTTGGTGCAGCCAAAGTACTTGCCAAAACGGCCAGTTTTTAACTGCATATCACTGTCGCACTTATCGCACTCGATCACCGGGCCCTCATAGCCCTTAATGCGGAACTGCCCCTCTTCAACTTCAAAGCCTGTGCAATCTGGGTTATTACCACAGACATGCAGCTTACGTGTTTCATCAATTAAATAGGCATCCATGGCCGTATCGCACTTCGCACAACGCCGCTTATTGCGCAACAATAAAGACTCAGACTCGCCCTCATCATCAGCAGCAACCTCATCACCAGGCACCAAGTTCATGGTTGACTTGCAACGCTCTTTAGGTGGCAGTGCATAACCTGAGCAACCTAAAAACACCCCTGTTGAAGCGGTACGAATCGTCATGGGCCGACCGCACTCTTTACAAGGAATGTCAGTCAGCGTTGGGGTATTGGCGCGCATACCATTTTCAGCATCGCTGGCCAGCTCAAGCTTTTTATGAAAATCCTGATAAAACTCATCAAGCAATTTTTTCCACTGCAACTTACCATGAGCGACATCATCCAAACGCTCTTCCATTTGCGCAGTAAAGTTATAGTCCATCAAATCAGCAAAACTTTCACCGAGCCGCTCAGTAACAATATCGCCCATCTTTTCCGCATGGAAACGGCGATTTTGCAAGGCAACATAACCACGGTCTTGAATGGTGGAAATAATCGCTGCATAGGTAGACGGGCGACCAATCCCCTGCTTTTCTAGCTCTTTAACTAAACTGGCCTCACTGAAACGTGCCGGTGGCTTAGTAAAGTGTTGAGTTGGATCCAGCTTCACTAAGCTGAGCAGATCGCCTTTTTTCAAGTCAGGCAACACTGCATCCTCGGCACCTTTGCCTTGCGCAGGTTGCACACGGGTATAACCGTCAAACTTTAAAATACGTCCACGGGCACGCAAATCAAACTGCGCCGCCTCAACCGTCAAGCTGGTCGCAATGTACTCTGCCGCAGGCATTTGACAGGCAACAAACTGACGCCAAATCAACTCATACAGGCGCTCAGAGTCGCGCTCCATACCTTTGAGTTGCGAGGTCTGGAGATTTACATCAGATGGGCGAATCGCCTCGTGCGCTTCTTGCGCGCCTTGCTTGCTGCTATAAAAAACAGGCTTTTCTGGCAAATACTTGGCACCAAACTCTTGATCAATAAAGCTGCGCACCATTTCAATGGCATCGGCGGAGATATTGGTTGAGTCTGTACGCATATAAGTGATGTAACCGGCCTCATACAAACGCTGTGCCAACATCATGGTTTTCTTCACGCCGAAACCTAAGCGAGTACTGGCCGCCTGCTGCAAGGTGGAGGTAATATAAGGTGCGCTTGGACGACTGCTAGTTGGCTTGTCTTCACGCTTAATAACCGTATAAGCAGCCTTTTTTAGCACCGCCAATGCAGCATCAGTCTGCTCTTTGCTGACTGGGCGGAAAGCTTTACCGGAATCGCGCACAACTTCAAAGCGCGTATTCACTTGCTCAGCATTGTTTAAATCAGCGTGCACCTGCCAAAACTCTTCAGGAATAAAAGCGCGGATTTCTTTTTCACGCTCAACCACCAACTTAACTGCTACCGACTGCACTCGCCCAGCAGACAGTCCGCGGGCTACTTTCTTCCACAGCAGTGGTGAGACCATAAAACCAACCACGCGGTCTAAAAAACGCCGCGCTTGCTGCGCATTGACTTGATCAATATCCAACTGTCCTGGCTCAGCAAATGCACCCTGGATAGCTTTTTTAGTAATTTCGTTAAAGACCACGCGCTTATAACGGCTGTCATCACCACCAATGGCTTCACGCAAATGCCAGGCAATAGCCTCACCTTCGCGGTCCAAGTCCGTTGCCAGATATATAGTGTCAGCGTCTTTGGCTAAGCGGCGTAGCTCTTCAACTACTTTTTCTTTGCCAGGTAAAATTTCGTAGCGTGCCTTCCAGCCGTTTTCTGGGTCAATACCCATTCGGCCAACCAATTGGCGCATGGCTTTTTGCTGCGGCGTAAGCTCGGCAGTTTCAGCTGCTTTACCACGCTTAGCTGGCGTTTTAGAACCTGAGCCACTCGTCGGTAAATCACGAATGTGGCCCACACTGGACTTCACCACGTACTCATTACCTAAGTACTTGTTGATTGTCTTCGCCTTAGCAGGGGACTCTACGATAACCAGCGATTTGCTCATTGCTTAGAATATTCCTGGAATAGATAGGGTGATATGCCTGTACCAGCGCTTGAAATATCACATAAAAAATATAGTTAACTAGCCTTGATGAGGCTATATATAGGTTGAAAGCCACCTAGGTCAAGTTTTTGCGAAAATTGATCGCCAGTTTATGACCCAGTCAACATGGGTTTTTCTTCTTGCAGTAAAGCAAAACGCGGCTGTTGCAGACCATCAATTTCGACACTTTCAAGAAACATCGATAATGGCCTGACCCATAGATCAAAAGCCCCATACAGCGTCTGATAGACCACCAATTGCTCTTCAGTTTCCGAGTGCCGAGCCACACCAATCACCCGATACTGCTGGCCTTTATAATGCTGATAAATTCCTGTTGGTAAATTCATTGCTGCGCCCTAATCAAAAAAGCCGAGGCACAAGGCCTCGGCTTTAGTATTTTAACGAACGTTTACACGCGCTCAAATACTGTAGAGATACCCTGGCCAAGACCAATACACATGGTCGCCAAACCTAAAGTACCGCTGTTTTGCTGCATCACATTGAGTAACGTACCGGAAATACGCGCACCTGAGCAACCGAATGGGTGGCCCAAAGCAATCGCACCACCGTGCAAGTTAACCTTCTGCTCCATTTTATCAAGCAGTTTCAGGTCTTTCAGAACTGGCAATGCTTGTGCGGCAAAGGCTTCGTTAAGCTCAACGAAATCAATGTCATCAATGCTCACACCAGCACGTTTCAGCGCTTTGTGTGTAGCTGGCACTGGACCGTAGCCCATGATTGCTGGATCAACACCGGCAACAGCCATTGAACGAATCACCGCCATTGGCTCAATACCGAGATCTTTAGCACGCTGCGCAGACATTACGATCATGCAAGAAGCACCATCAGTAATTTGCGAAGATGTACCAGCAGTCACAGTACCGCCTTTAGGGTTAAATGCTGGACGCAATGCCGCTAGGCTTTCCAGTGTTGTCTCAGGACGAATGGTTTCGTCATAGTCAAACACTTTCAAGAAACCTTCAGCGTCATAGCCTTCCATTGGGATAATTTCGTTTTTGAAGTTACCCTCAACAGTGGCTTTTTGTGCCAAACGGTGCGAACGCTCACCAAATGCATCTTGCTGTTCACGGCTAATCCCGTGCATTTTACCGAGCAACTCAGCAGTTAGGCCCATCATGCCCGAGGCTTTGGCCGCGTACAGCGACATGTGTGGGTTTGGATCCACACCATGCATCATGCTGACGTGCCCCATGTGCTCAACGCCCCCCACTACAAACACATCACCGTTACCGGTTTGAATAGCCTGTACTGCAGTGTGCAATGCGCTCATGGATGAACCACACAGGCGGCTGACAGTTTGCGCTGCGCTGGTGTGAGGGATTTGTGTCATCAAAGACGCCATACGGGCAATGTTCCAACCCTGCTCTAGGGTTTGGTTTACACAACCCCAGATTACATCTTCAACTTCAGTTGGGTCTACTTTCTCATTACGATTAAGTACACCACTGATTAACTCTGCTGACATATTTTCAGCACGTGTATTGCGGTGCATGCCACCTTTCGAACGACCCATTGGGGTACGGCCGAAGTCGACAATTACTGCATCTCTTGGATTCAAGCTCATTTCTTTACTCCCGCTCTAATCTGTCCGCGATTAACCGAAAAAGGTTTGACCGTTTTTGGCCATTTCACGCAATTTCTCGGTCGGGTGATATAGCGCACCCAAGTCAGCGTATTTGTCTGCCAAAGCAACAAATTCAGCCACACCAATACTGTCGATGTAACGCAACGCGCCACCACGGAAAGGAGGGAAACCAATACCGTAAATTAAGCCCATATCTGCTTCAGCTGCAGTTTCAACAATACCGTCCTCAAGACAGCGTACAGTTTCCATGCATAACGGAATCATCATCCAGTTAATGATGTCTTCATCAGTCACTTCACGCTTCTCATAAACGATAGGCGCTAAAATTTCTGCGATAGCATCATCTACAACTTTTTTCGGCTTGCCGCGCTTGTCAGTTTCATAAGCATAGAAACCTTTGCCATTTTTCTGACCTAGACGATCTGCTTCATACAGCGCATCAACCGCTGAACGTTGATCATCTTTCATGCGATCTGGGAAGCCTTCAGCCATTACGTCACGACCATGGTGTCCGGTATCAATACCTACCACGTCCATTAAGTAGGCAGGACCCATAGGCCAGCCGAATTTCTCCATGACTTTATCAATGCGAACAAAGTCCACACCAGCGCTGACTAGTTTGGCGAAACCACCAAAGTATGGGAACAATACGCGGTTGACTAAGAAGCCTGGGCAGTCATTGACTACGATTGGGTTTTTACCCATTTTTTGCGCATAAGCAACAGTGGTTGCAACCGCTTCATCAGAAGAGTGCTCACCACGGATCACTTCAACCAGAGGCATCATATGCACTGGGTTAAAGAAGTGCATACCGACAAAGTTTTCTGGACGCTTCAGAGCTTTCGCCAGCAAGTTAATTGAGATAGTTGAAGTATTCGAAGCAATAATGGTGTTCTCACCAACATGCTGCTCAACTTCAGCCAGCACTGCGTGCTTAACTTTTGGATTCTCAACTACAGCTTCAACCACGATATCGACATGACCGAAATCACCGTAAGACATGGTTGGGCGAATTGCATTGAGTGCTTTAGCCATGGCATCAGGCTTAATGCGCTTACGCTCAAGACGCTTAACCAGCAACTTAGCAGCTTCATCAAGACCTAACTGGATACCCTCTTCACGGATATCCTTCATCAGAATTGGTGTGCCTTTTAGAGCCGACTGGTAAGCAATACCGCCGCCCATAATACCAGCACCCAAAACTGCAGACAGCTTCACATCACGGGCAATTTTCTCGTGTACTTTAGCTTTACGCTTAAGCGCTTGGTCATTTAAGAACAGACCAATTAGGCTTTCAGCAACTGAAGTTTTAGCCAGCTTAGCAAAGCCTTTCGCTTCAATTTCTAGAGCCTTGTCACGGCCATGGTTGGCTGCTTTTTGGATCGTTTTAATGGCTTCAACGGGGGCTGGGTAGTTTGGACCCGCTTTACCAGCAACAAAACCTTTCGCAGTCTCAAAGCTCATCATTTGCTCGATGGCGTTGAGTTTGATTTTTTCTAGCTTCGGTTGACGTTTTGCTTTGTAGTCCAGCTCGCCAGAAATAGCGCGCTTAGCTAGATCAACAGAGGCTTCGAGCAACTTATCAGCTGCAACCACTGCATCTACAGCACCCACTTTTAATGCTTCTTCAGCGCGTGCTTCTTTACCAGCAGCGATCCACTCAATGGCATTATCAGCACCAACCACACGGGTTAAGCGTACTGTGCCGCCAAAGCCTGGGTAGATACCTAACTTAACTTCAGGCAGACCCACTTTAGCGCTGTCAGCCATGACGCGGTAATCCGCAGCAAGGCACATTTCAAAACCACCGCCTAAAGCGATGCCATTAATTGCAACAACGGTTGGCACATTAAGGTCTTCAAAATCATTGAAGATTTTATTGACTTCAAGGTTGCCGGCAACCAGCTCTTCTTCAGAGAGCTTAAAGTTGTCAACAAACTCAGTAATGTCTGCACCAACGATAAATACATCCTTACCACTGGTTACAACCACGCCTTTAACATCGTTATTGGCTTTGATTGCATCCACTGCTTCACGCAGCTCGGTAAGGGTTAGACGATTAAACTTGTTGACGGACTCACCCTTGAGATCGAAATTTAATTCGACGATACCACTTTCAAGAGTCTTCACCGTGATGGCTTTACCTTCGTAAATCATCAACTGATCTCCACGATATGGAAGCTGAACAGTCACACATTGGGCACTGACAGCCATTAAACACTGTGCAAGGCACTTTGCGAAACACCTGTCAGCATACAAGCCTTTTTATATTCAAAAGAATGTAAATGGCAGTGCCAACATGCATTTCATACGCCCGTTTGATTTGGGTAGACACACATTCACGGAATTCTTCCCCTTTGTCAATTGTTAGTCTCGAAGAAATCACCTAAATATGTGTCAAACACAGCTGAAGCCATTGTTTTATAAGGATAATTTATTTATCTGCAGCTCAGCCAATCAGCCCTAACCAAGCTCTTTTAGCACTCGAGGCAACAACACTGTAGCCAAATTCATTATCACGCGGTAGAGTCAAATCAAAAGAGGCACCATAGCCTTTTAATAAAAACAATAAATATTACGCATCCTCGGAGCTTCCAGTCATGAAGAATCCAATTTTGGCACTGTGCTTAAGTGCAATCATTGCGCTACCCGTATCCTCTGCTGTAGCAGACAGCACCAGCAGCACCCCGCAAGTTAGCGCTGAACATGCGCTCAATGACTTATATGCTATGCGCCTTGCCACGCAAAGAAGCATCGGCGGCTTTTATATGTTTAATGGCCAAGAACAAGATCAACACTACGCCAGAGAAGCCCAGAACAATGCAGCCCAAGCCTTAGCTTATTTAAATAAAATCACCGCCCCCACTGACCCCAATGCCCAAGCACTTCTTCAGCAGTTGCAACATGACCTCAGCAGCTATAAAGCTCAGCTGGATTATTTAATCAGCGCCATCATTGAGCAAGGTTACTCCGACCTCCAGCCTGTAGCTGACCTGGCAAACCTCAACAGTAAAATTCTAAAAATAGGCACGGAAGCCGAGCAGCTTATTAGCCAAGACGCCAACTACTCGTTACCCGAACTCACCCAACTGGCCCGCGAGCAAAGTCTCTTGATGCAAGGTATTGCCGCGGACTATGCGGCACGCAGCGCATCGGTTGGTGCCTCTTTTTTTGCCGATGGAGAAAAGCAGCCCCTTGACCAGTTAAGTGAGCAATTTGCCAATAACTTGCAACTGTTACTTAGTAGCTCGCAAAATACCCCTGCTACCAGCAAGTCTTTACGTGCAATTGAGGTAAAGTGGCGCTACATTGAACGTTCGTTGAAAAATTACAACGAAAACAGCGTACCTTTCGTGATTGACAAATATGCACGCAGTATCACCCAAGGTCTTGAGCAGTTAGCCACTGAATATGCGCTATTAAACATATAAGATTAACTGCGCTTTCTGTTAGCACAGTCAGCGCATTTGGAGGCCGAAATGGCATATTCTCACTTGCTTGTTGCAATTGATCTCACTGAAGATTGTCACCACGTTTTAGCCCAAGCCCACAAACTCAGCGTAGCCTTAGCGTGTAAAGTCACTTTAGTGCATGTTGTTGAACCTTTGACCATGGTGTTTGGCGGTGATGTCCCCATGGACTTATCTTTGCTGCAGCAGCAACAGACCGAGCAAGCACAAAATAAACTCAACATACTGGCCGAGCAGCACGAGTTACTCAAAGAAAACAACTGTCACTTGCGTTACGGGCAACCACGTCAAGAAATCCACCTGCTGGCCCAAGAGCACAGCTGTGATCTAATTGTAGTCGGTAGCCATGGCCGTCACGGTTTAGCCCTGCTGCTAGGCTCAACTACAAATGACCTACTGTCCGGCGCCCCCTGCGACGTACTGGCAATTGAGTTGAAGAAACGCACTACTGAAGACTAAACCGTATCCGCAAGGCTGCATTGCGTAGCCTTGCGCAGGGGTTAACTCATGACTAAGGGGCGGATTTTTTGCAACTGCGTCTCTAATGAATAGGTCATGCTCGATGACATTGAGAAGAAATTCAAAAACGCTTTAAGATTGGTATCCCCTGCACAGGCGTCGTGAATTCGGTGCCAAAGCGCCTGATTCACCAACTGCAAGGCTTTGAAGTCATCAGTCAAACCGCTTAACTCCCAGTCTGGAGTTTTACCATCACGGGCGTTAAACAACTCCCGCATCAAGTACATAGAGATCGTACGCAAAGCAAATTCGTTACTGCTAGCGAAAGGCAAGTGATTGTGCGCCATGGGCTTTAGTTGGGCCAAAATAGGGCAAGCAGAAGTTGCCATAACCACCCCAAGCAGTGAACGCAGACCTTCTTCTAGATTGACCATTTTGCTGTATTCACGCTCACTGGTACGCACATGCACCCAAGCTTTTTTAAAGGCTGGCAAGCCACCAAAATCCTCGACGATAGTCTGCAAGTCAACCGCAGTGGGGCAATATTCATGCTCTTCACTGCGCAACGGGCAATTGCTGCATTGCTGATGTTGTAAACGTGTCCAAGGGTGTGGAGAGGTCTGCTGCACAGTACTTAACTGGTTGCGCTCCAGTTCAATTTTATAATTAAACGCATGCTCATCATCCAGCGTAATTCTGTACTCTACAGCCATACATCTCACTCCAATAGTTAACTATCCAACTCGGCCCAGCGCTCAAGCACAACATCCAACTGTTCCTGTACCGCAGTTATTTGCGCCAGTACTGCTTCAGTTGTCTCAAGCGGTTGCTGATAAAAGTCAACTTGCGAAACCTGCTCATGCAAAGCATTCAGCTCGGTTTCTAAGTCTTCAATTTTTGCTGGGATTGCATCAAGTTCGCGTTGCAGCTTATAGCTCAACTTCTTTTTGGGCACTATGCCATCATCCGTTGGCTTTTGCATGGGCTGATCTGAATTCTGCGCAGTCACTTGCTCTGCGTCAGCATTATCTGTTTCTTTTGTGACTTGCTCGGCAGTTTCAAGCTCATCAGCGGCACCTAGCAAACGAATACTGCCGCCCTGTCTGAGCCAATCATCAAAACCACCGACATACTCACGCACTTTACCCGTGCCATCAAAGACTAAGGTACTGGTCACTACGTTATCGAGGAATGCACGGTCGTGACTGACGATCAAGACAGTGCCTTTAAACTCCATCAGCACTTCTTCGAGCAGTTCGAGGGTTTCTACATCAAGGTCGTTGGTCGGTTCATCCAGCACTAGCAAGTTCGCTGGGCGAGTAAAAAGTTTAGCCAGTAATAAACGTGCGCGTTCGCCACCGGATAAAGCTTTCACCGGTGTGCGGGCACGCTGTGGGCTAAACAAGAAATCACCTAAATAGCTCAGCACATGCTTGCTTTGCCCATTGATCATGATGGTGTCGCTGCCTTCACCGACGTTATCAATCACTGTTTTTTCTGGATCAAGCTGATGACGTAACTGATCAAAGTAAGCCACTTCAAGCTTAGTGCCCACTTCGATTGTGCCTTTAGTGGGCTGCAAATCACCCAACAGCAATTTCAGCAACGTGGTTTTACCACTGCCGTTAGCACCCAATAAACCAATACGGTCTCCGCGCTGCAAGACCATGGAAAAATCTTTAATCAGCTCGCGACCACCCTCGTGGGCAAAGCTAACCTTATCCACCACTATGACTTGTTTACCGGACTTCTCTGCTGCACCAATATTAATATTGGCAGTACCTTGGCGTTCACGCCGCTGACTGCGCTCGACCCGCAAGGCTTTAAGCTCACGCACGCGGCCTTCATTACGGGTACGACGCGCTTTAATCCCTTGACGAATCCATACTTCTTCTTGCGCCAGCTTTTTATCAAACAAGGCATTGGCGGTTTCTTCTGCGGCCAGCTGCTGCTCTTTGTGCACCAGAAAGCTTGCATAGTCGCCATCCCAGTCAATTAAATGACCACGATCTAACTCGATAATGCGCGTAGCCAAGTTTTGTAAGAAGGCCCTGTCGTGAGTAATAAACAGCACTGCACCAGTAAAATTCAATAAAGCATCTTCTAACCACGCAATAGCGCCAATATCCAAGTGGTTGGTCGGCTCATCCAGAAGGAGTAAATCAGGCTCAGCCACTAACGCTTGAGCCAGCAGAACTCGACGACGCCAACCACCGGACAATTCATTCAGTTTTTTCTCTGCAGGCAACTGCAAACGGCTTAAAGTGCTGTCCACTAGCTGCTGCAAACGCCAGCCATCGCGGGCTTCCAACTCTTGCTGCACATGCATGAGCTTATTTAAGTCTTCATCATTGCTGATGTTTTGGCTTAAATGATTGAACTCAGCCAACAGCTCACCCACACCATCTAGACCTTCGGCCACCACATCAAAAACAGTACGCTCATCGGCCACTGGCAACTCTTGCGGTAACTCACCAATTTTCAGACCCGGCGCACGCCACACTTCACCAGTATCATGGGCGCGTGTGCCTTTAACGATATGCAGCATGCTTGACTTGCCCGTACCATTGCGGCCAATAATGCACACGCGTTCGCCACGCGCAATCTGCCACGAAACCTCTTCTAAAAGAGGGGTAGCGCCGTAAGCGAGAGATACTTGAGTTAATTTGAGCAAAGTCATTGTGGTTCTCCTAAAATCTGCGATGTATTGTACAGATTCGCACTAGAGTTCGTTGAATATCTGTGTTTAACCATGCGCACACCCCTTTCACCGCTGTACACAAGCAGATAAGCTATGCTGCCTTCGCCGCAAGAGCATTGTCTTCTGGCGTTTTACTGGGCATTTATTTTTGTAGGATTTTTTATGCGCAGTCGCTATTTATTACCGCTGGTGTTACTTGTTGCCAGTCTGCACCACCCCCTATCTACAGCCTCTGCTGCTTCATTAGCCCAGCAACGCACTCTTTACAGCCAAGCTAAATCAGCGCTGAGTAAAAACGATGCGTCAGTGTATTTAAACAACCGCGCAGCTTTACGCAGCTATCCATTAACACCTTATTTAGCCTACGATGAATTAACCCAACGTCTGCCCAGCGCCAGTAACGATGAGGTGGAGAAATTTTTACTTGAGCACGGTGATTTACCACAAATTAACTGGATGAAACTGCGCTGGTTACGCTTGCTCAGTGAACGCCAGCAATGGCCATTATTTTTAAAGTATTACAGCCCAGAATTAAACTTTACTGAGCTTGACTGCCGCTTTGCCCAATATCAACTGCACAGTGGCCAAAGCCAAGCGGCCTACAGCAGCGCAGAAAAACTTTGGCTCAGTGCCCGTTCCCAACCCAACGCCTGCGACCCACTCTTTGATAGCTGGCGTGCCGCTGGGCAATTGACTGAAAATAAAGTCTGGCAACGCTTAAAGCTGGCCACAGATGCTGGCAACTACGGCGTGGCTAACTACCTGATAAAACTACTCGACAAACAACAGCTGCTGGGGAAAAAGCTTGTTGATGTCGCGCAAAAGCCTGAATTACTTAAGCAAACTGAGCGTTTTAATAGTACCGATGCAAAAAATGCTGAAGTGGTTGCATTGGGTTTACGCAAGCTAGCCCGACAAGATTTAGATGCCAGTTTACGCTTGCTTGAGCACTACGAGAAAACCTTGCGCTTCAGCGCAGAAGACCAATTGAGCATCGCCAATGATATTGGCTTGCGCTTAGCCAAGCGCTTCGATGCACGGGCTTTAGCAGTTATGCAAAAGTATGATCCACAGCTGCAAAATGCCAACCTCAGTGAATGGCGTGTGCGCTTATTGCTACGTCTAGGACGCTGGAGCGAAGCCTACACAGTCATCGGACAGTTGCCAGAGGACTTAGCCAATAGCAATCGTTGGCGCTACTGGCAGGCCCGCAGTTTACAGTTAGCCCAGCCCAACAGTAAGCAACCGCTGGTGCTCTATCAGCCTTTGGCCCGCGAGCGCGATTTTTATGGTTTTATGGCTGCCGACCGCAGTGAGCAACCTTACTACTTGAAGCATCAAGCCCTTGAGTTACAGCCCAAAACCATCCAAAAAGTACGCAACGCTGCTGGTATGCAGCGTGCTTTAGAGTTTGACGCCCTTGAGCAAAGCACTGAAGCACAGCGCGAGTGGTACCACCTGAGCAATGCTTTAAGCCGTGATGAACTAGTGGCACAAGCGCGTATTGCTTACGATATGGGCTGGTACTTCCCTGCTATTCGCACCATCAGCAAAGCCCAGTACTGGGATGATTTGGAAATTCGCTTCCCCATGGCGCATCGCAGTAACTTTGTTGCTGAGGCTAAAAACCGTGGCATCCACTCCAGCTGGATTTTTGCCGTAACCCGCCAAGAAAGTGCCTTTATGATCCAAGCCAAATCACATGTGGGTGCTATGGGTTTGATGCAATTGATGCCCGCCACAGCCAAAGAGACTGCGCAGCGCTATGGCATTCCCTTGGCCACACCGCGTAGCGCCGTCAACCCTGAGATTAATATCCAACTGGGAGCAGCTTACTTAAGCCAGGTCTTAGGCCAGTTTAAGGGCAATCGCGTCCTTGCCTCTGCTGCCTATAACGCTGGTCCAGGACGTGTACGTCAATGGCTGCGCGACGCCAAACACTTACCCTACGATGTTTGGGTGGAAACTATCCCCTTTGACGAGACGCGTCTTTACGTACAAAACGTACTGGCTTACTCAGTCATTTATGGTGAAAAACTCCAGGCGCCAATTCCTCTAGTGGAGTGGCATGAACGCTTTCTAGATCAACAATAACAACTGCGCCTTGACCCGCTGCGAGCAGTCGGCCAAGGCGCACTGTTACATCAGCCCAAAGAGCTTATAGATTCTCATAGCGATTCATATCCAACACCCCAGCCTCTAACGGCTTGCGCTCACGTATATGCTCGCTCAGATCATGGAAATACTGCCAGAATTGTGGGTGAGTACGGCGTATACCCCAGCGTTCAACAACGCTACGAAAGCTGTCGGTATCATGCACTTGCTCTAACGCTCCAACAAAACTTGGCACTTCGGCCGCTGGCACATTAAAGATAAAGTTCGGATAGCTGCTCAGCACTTCTGGGTAAACGGTTAAAGTATCCAACCCTGGCTGATAGCGCCGCTCTTCTCCCATCATAAAAGCCACATTACTGTGCGCACGGTTGCGCAGCACGCTATACACCTCTCGCTCACCATCGTTAAACTCCACGCGCAGCATGGTGGCTTCCGGCAAAAAATGAATGGCTTTAAAAGCTGCAGCCGGACGCGCAGTTAAACGTGACAAGCTTTGCTCAGCGGCGGCAGCTTCACTGCTCAACCCATCACGGTGACAATAGGCGCTGCGGCAACGGTTAATTGGATCAGGACGGGCATTGATATCTTTAAAACGCTGCAAAGCCTGCTCGGCAAATGCGTAGATACTGTTTTCACTGGGTAAACCCAAATCGCTTTTTGTCTTGGTATCAATTTTGGTGTAATCCATCCACATTTTGATCTTACCGCTCTTTTGATACCAGTCTTCCAACTCATCTTCTCGTACATCGCGGGGCATTAAGCGTAAAAAGTTAACTTCTGAGCCGTTGCGAATCAGGTCAAAATACAAACGTGTCTGGGCTTGGTGAGCCAGGTTGCCATACACATCAAAATTCACCACCAGCTCGTAGTAGGTGCGCTCAAACAATGGAAAATCCATTAACCACATGGTTTGCGGTATTTCACCAACCAAACCCTTTGCCACTGCCGCACTGTCATGGTGACGAAAGATCGTCAGCAATGCCTCATCATTACCCGACCAAATGCTCGACCAAGTTGGTGCTGGGGCTTCTGCATAGCGTTCACGGCGCAGGTTTTCATATTTATTACGGTTCTTCTTGGAGTTTTTCCAAAAACTAAAAACCGTACTGAGCTCATCGAACTGCCCCGGCACAGCCAGCAATGGACTGACTTCATCCTGATAAACAGGATCAGTCAAATAGAGGTCATCGGCAGGGTCTTGAAAAAAGACCCAGAAGTTATCGCGAATAACATCAGTGGCAATCTGTCCACGGCACACAGGGCCACGAATAAAGGTACGCACAAAATACTCTGCGTCGTCGAGCATAAACTGATAGCGCGCCTTCGCTGGAATTGCCTCAAAGGTCTCAAATGGGTTGCTGCGTGAAAATGCACCATAACCGGGGATTTTTTCAGCCTGCCAGTCGTTACCGAAAAACAAGTCTTGAACATGCGCAAGTTTCTCTGAACTCATGGTGTAAGTGGTATGGGTTTTACGCACAATCACATCGCTAATCGGCTCAAAACGGTAATACATTTGTACTCCAGGGTCGTTGTTGGGCCGCTGCGTAGCAATCTCATCAACGGGCTCACCACTGGGTGTACGGGAGCGCACGATGCGGAAAAAATGATTCTCATCCCCGCCTTTAAAATGGATATGAGCAATAAATAAATGCTCAAATAACCAGCGGCTGACCAGAGACTCTCGAGCACCTGGGATATTTAAAAAAGACTCCCACTCTTCGATTTGTTGCTGCTCCAATGCATTGGCAGTCCATGGTTGCCAATCAATTGGTGCGCCATCCTCTAGCCACCGACGGACACTGGCATACTCCTCGTCCGTTAGCCCAGTAACGCCATAAGGCATACCGCTGTGTGGGTGCTTTTCTGCAAACTTAGCAAACTCATGGGGTTGCGGACACTGATCACTGCGATTAATACCTATGGCTAAATGTTCAGGCAAGCGGCTATTAGGTGCAAAGGGCTGCTGACGCCCCAATTCAATCATGGTGGCTAGCAAGGAAGCTTTTGGCTCTTCACCGAGCACGTCAAAGAAACCTTTCTCACGCCACTCAGCAGCCCCCTGCGCATCAACAAATAAGCGTGTGGCTGACTGGGCTTTAGTACGTGTACCATTATAAACAGGGTCTTTATGCGCCCCACGCTCAAGCCCTTCACCACTGCCTAAGTTCAATTGGCAAGGGGCATCATAACAAGCATGGCAAGCCACGCATTTCTGAGTGAAAATCGGCTGAATATTTTCACTGTAAGTGCTTTGCTGGGCACTGACCAATTGACTCAAAAGTACACCCAGCAAACCGTAAATAAATCTTTGCATAAAAA